>JAFGRV010000030.1 GCA_016934975.1 Spirochaetales bacterium
ATATAGTTTCTTTATATATTAATCTGATATTTCCTGTACTTTCCATAGCGTATAACTTTTTTTCTCTATCTTGTGTTAACGTTAACACAACCATCCCCATTTTTTATACAGATTTCTGTTTCTTTTAACTATACTGTTATCTTTACTTTATCTTATCATAATAATAAATAAATGCAAGAAGTTTTACACTATTTCCTTAAAATACCGGCGAACCATGGATACCGTAATTCACACCACGGGCTGTCCTGCGGGTCCGGATAATAAAAAGGTCCATTCGGGCCCACATAGTCGACAAAATCATTTTTTTTGCTTACTTTAATAGTATATATGGTTTAAAAAAATAACAGAACAAAGTAAGGAGAAAAAAATGAGACTGGATTATCATGGCAAAAAAATAAAAAGAGTTGCCCAGTATTATGTGGGAATACTAGTAGATTTTTAATTACTCTTGCAATAATCCACTATTTATAGGAGAACAAACCCGAATAAGTACTAAATAAATGGCACAATTCACTACAATTTTAAGAAAAATACTATTTTTTTCCCTCTCTTCGTTATTATTCCCATTATTATTATACTAGGGCTTTTTAATAAACCCCTGATCATTTTTCCGGTTGATGAATATAAGGACAGGATTGCTTCCTATATTGATAGTGAAATGGATGGCAGATCCGAACTCATAAACTTTGATATTTTGTACAATAAAATAATCTTTACCTATATGCTTAAAAAAAGCCAGGTCGCATCATACGCAGGTATAAGTTTTGATATTTCGGTCCCGGATATTTCCACATATGATTTTATGGAATTGCAGGCAGTCATTACCATCCCCGCCACATACCTCCTTACCCTCATAACTTTTATGAAAGGAGAATCAAGACTCTCCGAACTCGATTCCCTGGTCTATTTTAATAGCGAGATTGATCTGAAAGAAACAAAGCAAAACGGCTCCTCCCGGAAAGCGATTTAAAAGTCTATGATATTGCCTTTAAGACCGGATATAATAATAATGCCTATTTTTGCACACTCTTTAAAAATCAGTTCAAAATTGCACCTTTGGCGTTCCGGGCACAGAAAAAAGATGATACGCAATTAAAATAGAGGAAGAGATCTTCTTCCGGACTTAAAAATAACGCAAACTGTTGATCCGGGGTAAATATGCCCCAATCACCCTTATCGCTTCTATGTCAAAATATTTTAATGAGGGAGAAATTGCCATATAGCCTTACCGTATTTCTCCTTATTGTCTTTGATACATAAGATTAAAAAATTTAAACACATAATTTTGCTTGTATCTTCTTTAATTATAAAAGATAAAGAGATATAATCGATGATTATGTACATTAATTATTCAAACCTGTTCAAGGAGCAGCAAGAACAATGAATGCTTTTGCTTTATGGCTGAATTTCCTGGCCTTTGCCTTAATGTGTACAGCTCTCAGTTTTAATGTGGTTTCATATAAACGATTTCCCGCACCCTGGAAACTCTATTATATCCACTACATGGCTTGCTATGGAATATGGTTGCTCATTTCCTCCTTTCTATTGTTCAGTATAAATATCATCATGACAAAGGATGTGGTCCTTCCACGGGTAATCGGCTATTTCCGTATTGTTCTCTCCTTTTACCTTTTTTTCATGGCCTCTTCTTTTATTTTTACGTTATCGGGAAAACGAAAACTCAGGGAGTGGATATTCACCATCGTCCCCCTGTTTATTCTCCTTGTGATGATCATATTCCTCCTTTTATGGCCCAACAGGATTATTAGTACCTTCAGCAACATCTATTTTAATGGTTGTTTACTGGGATTCGCGATTTTTGGGCTTCTCTCTGTGAAAAAGAAAAAACACAAAGGGAGCGAAAGTCATATGATTCCGTTTTTATACCTTTCAATAGTGGCATATGGAATGCTCATTATCGACGGGATCATTCTCTTTTTTGTGGAACCGAATCCAAGCTTAAGTCAACACTCAATCGCTGCGGGATTGTTCTGCGGCTCCTGGGCTATACTGGACATTCTCCTTTTCTTCCGGTCGTTGAAACCTTCTCATATGCAACGGGGGAAAAGTCATTTACATGAATTTATCGACTATCATAACCTATCTCCACGGGAGGGTGAAATAATTGAGCGCCTTATCCGGGGTGAAAATAATAAAGAGATAGCGGAAGCTCTGTTCATTTCCGAACGAACCGCAGAAACCCATGTGTATAATATTTTCAAAAAATGTAATGTTAAAAACCGTATTGACCTCATACAACAATTCTTAAAAGTATAATCCGGCCTCAGTATAAGTACGTAATCTGCTCATCCGGACAGATTTCAGTATTTTTCCGAATTCCAACCGAAATCAATCTATTATATATTTTGTATGACATGGAGGTTGATATGAGAAAAAATACCTTTTACACAAAAGGATTCCTGATTTTATTCGGATTAATCATGCTTACCGGTTGTACCCAAATAGACCGCACAGAAGTTGCAGGACATTGGCAAGGCACCATGACGATGGGAAACCGGGAAATGGCCGCTGCCCTGGATATACCGGTACAAAATTCAGAACCAATAACCCTTTCCCTCCCCGAAAATTATATCGCCTGGATTCCGGTTTCCCATTTTACCGTCAAAGACAGAAACATCCGGTTCAGGGTTTCCATAGGTTTTGACCTGATGCGTTTCTCAGCCGGACTCGAATATCAGGATGATGGCATCCCACACCTGAATGGAAAGTTCCTTAAGAAAAACAATATAGGCACATTTTCCCTTACCAGGACCGATACCCGGGCATGGCAGGAGGGGGTAACCACCATAACATTAGCAGGAAAAGAAGAAGAGCTTACCATGGCTGTCACTGGCGGGGAGCTCAAAGGCACCCTGGTATCACCCCATAATCCTGTAAAAAAGATCCTTGTACTATTTATCGAAGGTTCCGGTCCCACAGACCGGGACGGTAACTCCGCTCTCTTTAAGGGAAAAAATGATTCTCTGAAACAATTAGCCTATTTTCTTGCCGGTGAAGGAATATATTCCCTCCGTTATGATAAACGCGGCTCAGGAGAGAAAATTTCCAAAAGTCTTATAACGAAAGATTTAATCTTTGAAACTATAATAGAAGACGCCTGCGGCTGGATCCATATGCTCCGTAAAGACCTGGGATTTCCCGTCATTATTCCTGCGGGTCACAGTCAGGGATCCCTCATTGGGCTGGTGGCTTCCACAATTACCGGAGCCGATGGAGTCATTTCTCTGGAAGGAGCCGGGCGTCCGATTAAGGATGTTATTAAAGAGCAGCTTCGGGAGAATGCAAACCTGGAACCGGAAGTCATCAATCAGCTTTTAAGGGATTTTGAGGTGGGGATTCCGATCCGTAATTCCATTCCCCTGGTACAGCAATTGTTCGGAGAAAAAACCCGGAAATTCCTTCTTTCCTGGATGAACTATGATCCGGGCAAGATAATCGCGGAACTGGAGGTCCCCACGCTCATCGTACAAGGAGAGATGGATTTTCAGACGAGTATTGAGGACGCCCGCATCCTGGCAGAAAACGCCCGGCAGGGTGAATTACTCCTCATCCCGGAAATGAACCATGTTTTAAAAGCTGTTGCAGATTCATACAGTAATTATCTCGCATATATAGACCCCCGGTTTCCTCTCCCCGAGGAATTAACCGGAGGCATAATAAATTTTATACGGAGGATGTTATGAGTATAAATGATTATCTTATCATCATTATCCCCGCAGTGTTACTGCAACTGGGATTGATCATTTTTAGCCTGAAAGATCTGGCACAGCGGAAAGAATTCAAATATCTACCCCGGCTGGCCTGGATTATCATTATTATTTTTATTAATATAATAGGACCTCTCTGTTACCTGGCCCTCGGGAGAAGCTATGATCATCCTGAAAGCACATAATATAAAAAAACAATATTCGGGAGAAAAAGAATTTGCCATTCAAGGTTTACATCTTGAGCTGGAAGACCATACTATTTTCGGCTACCTGGGGCCGAATGGAGCCGGAAAAACAACAACTATTAAAATTATGATCGGTCTTATGAAGCCGACGACAGGGGAGGTTTTTATAAACAACCTCCCGGTAAGTATCCGGCACTCTGATTTCCGGAAAGACATAGGATACCTCGCCCAGTCTCCCCTCTTCTACCCGCACCTCACAGGCCATGAGTTCCTTGAGTTTACAGGCAGACTCTGCGGCATGACCGGGAAAGAAAGCCGGCAGCGGGCCGGGGAGCTGTTGACTATGTCTGGTATGGAAGCTGCATCGGGACGAAGGATAAGTACCTATTCCGGGGGAATGATTCAAAGATTAGGAATCGCCCAGGCCTTAATGAACAGGCCGAAACTTCTCTTTCTGGACGAACCGGTCTCCTCTCTCGATCCTATCGGGAGGAAAGAAGTACTGGAATTTATACGGAAATTAAAGCAGGACACAACAGTCTTTATGTCTACTCATATTCTGGAAGATGTGGAACGGATCTGCGACCACATAGGCATTATAAATCAGGGCCGGATCATCACCATGGAAAAAACCTCGGTACTAAAAGAAAAATATGCACCTCCCCAGGTTACCTTAGGCTTTGAAACCCCCGAAGATGCCGCCACCTTCATGAGGTTGATGCAAAACACCCCCTGGGCATCTTTCATCACCCGGGAAAAAGATCTCTTTGTCATAAAACCGGAAGATTATCCCGGATGCAGACAGGCTGTTTTAAAAATCATCCTCGATCATAATCTGGCTGTTTCCCAATTACGACGCCAGGCTGCAAGTTTAGAGGATATATTCGTACGTTTAATAGGAGGCGACAATGCTACGTCATAGTTTCAGCGCTTTGGTACGAAGAGAAATAACGGAACTCACCCGGACAAGCAAAGGAATCATCGGTATCTCGATATTTCTGTTCTTCGGGCTTCAATCACCGGTCATCGCCCGTTACCTTCCCCAAATTCTCCAGATGGTGGGAGAAGGCCAGAATATCAAAATGATCCTCCCGGAACCAGTGGTGATGGATGCATATAATCAGTTTATCAAAAATATCTCTCAAATCTGCATGATGGTATTAATCTTCCTCTCCATGGGAGCTGTGGCCGGTGAAAAGGAGAAAGGAACCATCACTCTTGTACTCGTCCGTCCTGTCCCCCGGTATCAGTTCCTTTGCAGCAAATTTCTTGTCTATTCCCTCTTTCTCGTGATCTGTCTTGGAGGAACAGCCCTTGTCACCGGTTTTTATACAGCCCTCATGTTCCCTGAATTTTCAGTCATCCCTTACACAGAGGTAGTGCTGCTTCTTTTCCTTTACATGCTCAGTTTTCTTTACATGACCATATTCTTAAGCACCCTTTTAAAAACACCCATAAGTGCGGGCCTTTTGTCCCTGCTCCTCTGGCTGGGATTATCCCTGGTCACCGGCCTGGGAACCTGGGGACTTTTTTCTCCCATGGCATTACCCGGGGAGGCCGTACCATTACTGAACAACATACCTCTCGCCGGAGAACCTTTTATCGGTGCAGGGTTGATGATTTTTCTCTCTCTCGCAGGGAGCGTGGTTGTATTCCGCAATTGGGAAGGCTGATGTAACCTTACATAAAGTTCCCCGGTATTTATTGTACCGGGGAACCGATATACGTTATGCGGGAGAATAGCGGAAACGGATCCTGTATTAATGAATCACAAACATCACTTCTTTACCCGATTCCATGAAGACATAAGTGACCTCTCCGATCTTTTTTAAATAGACCTTTCCGATATGATTGACATCTATAGCTAACTGCGGCTTTACCCCGTTCATATTCTTTAACGCGGTGATCATTTCGATGGGAATATAATCTGCCAGATTAATGGAGACATTATCTCCGTCGGGCAACTTCACCAGATACGTATTTTCTTTCTTCTTGTCTATGGCAAAAAGCTCCTGAACATCTTCCTCTGTTTTATTATAGTAAAAATGCAAAGAACTGTCTGATGAATCGTGAAGTATCTCAATACTCGATATCTCTGCATTTGCCAGCTCGATCCCATCAATATAAGCTTGATGAGAATCTTCTATAGGACTCACTATGAGACAGATGATAAATATGATATATTCTGCTGCCTGTGGTATAAGTTGCATATACACTCCTAAAAAATAAAATTGGAAACTGCTTTTCTCGCTTCGATTACGAAAAAATGCCTCCGGTAAAATACATACCTATAACTATATAAAAAAACAAATAATATTCCATTATATTTTTTCAATACGTATGGTAATAACAATCGATTATAGCATTACCCGGGCTCCGCACGCCGAGCAGAGAGTATCACAGTATCATCCTCCGCACCATGAAGCCGGTGCCAGACCGACATATGTCTGTGCGATTAACAATGCATCGACGATGTCCACGGAACCGTCGCAGTTCGTATCACCTCTTTCCAAAGGTGCAATAAACCCGGCAGGATCAAGACCGACATAAAATTGGGCGATAAGCAGCGCATCAACAATATCCACGGTTTCGTTACTGTTTACATCACCGATTGCACCCGGTACAGCTGTTACAGCCGGGGGTTGTGTCGGTTCGGATGTCGGTGCTTCCGTAGGTTGTTCTCCCGGTCCTTCGATGGGATCTGTCCCCCAGATAAGGAGATCATTCCGGTAGAGTGCAACTTTCAAATAATCCGCAAAACCGGAAGAGTAGGATGGATCGAAGGAATAATCGTTTGTCTGGTTCAATTGAGTCTGAGGTGACGTTCCCATGTGAAGCTGGATCTCCCCCGAGGTTGATCCTGCAGCAAGGGTTCCTGCCGTCGATTTAAACCCGACCTGCACGTATCCTTCATGTTCGGTAGTATTCAAGTTTCCCGATCCGAGACTCACATAATCGTAATTCAGTATCAGGGGGTCCCTGTATCTGTCTTTTGTCATAAAATAACGAATTGCAAGCTCTCCATAAGGAATGTCTTCGGTGCCATCGTTTACAACAATAAACCGGGGTTTGGGTTCCGATGTGGAGTCATTTGTATCGCCTGCCTGGTATTGTACTTTCACATCACCAAGGACAGGGACAGGTGTCGGTGTCGGCACTGCTGTCGGGACAGGGGTAGGTGTCGGTGCAGGAGTAGCTCCGGATGCGATCCATGCACGGCCTGCCATACCGAGAATATACGACGCATTATAATCAAGGGCAACCTCGTTCATTGTGTAATCATTCACATTATCTTCATAACTATCGGAATTATTGGGACCGCCTACCAGGGCGCCGACCATTCCATGGGTCACTCCGTCTTTATTGGGTTCGTTTGCCCTGTGGTGGGGGTGCCGGGGCGGATTATTCAGATAGTTGGTCACATATGAAGAGTTTCTCGGATTGTCACCAAGACAGTAATCCATGGTAAGGGCGCCCGTATTCAAATAACCATCCCAAAAAAGCAGTTTGTGAGCAAGGTATCCCACCCCTGCTTCGGAAGCAGCATACCGGAGAACGCCCCAGCTGTCGAGCCATGGAAGTCCGTAAGGGGTTTTCTGACACTCATCACGGTACCAGGTGAGGTTATTAATAACACCATCCATAAACTTCCGATTACCCGTGAGATGCCCCAATTTAAGAAGGGCGAATACTGTCACATCATCCCAGGCCGGGGACCAGTGCTTGTTATAATTATCATCATTATAATCGTTTACCTCCCAATCCATCCATTCCTCGATGGGATCAAGATAGGAATCATTTCCCGTTGCCACGGCAACCCAGATTGATCCCCAGGAAAGATCATCAAAATGTGACGTACTCGGATAAAAACTACCCCCGTCACTCCGGCCCAAATTCGTAAGCCCGAGGTTTAAAATCGAAATTGCCGCGTCAAGACACTGCTGTCCGTAAGAACCGCCGTAGTTAAGGTACATGAGGGCAAGTGCTGCGGCAGCTTCTCCGCATACATCTGATCCGGCAGAGGTTGATTTGACAGGCCGTATACCGGTCTGGTCTTCCGGAGGACCCCAATACCCGTGGTCTGCTCCGCCCTCGCCTACTTCATAATAAAGAATAGTGGGATTCGGATGACATTTTAAAATGAAATCCGTAAAATACTTTAAGACCGATAAGGTTTTCGTGGTGAGCCCCTTTGAATCGAAAAGGTCCCTGTATTCATACAAAGCCCAGCCTAATGTGGCGGCGGACCAGAACTGGGGAAGCCCGAATTTCACATGGTCCCCTGCATCATGATAACCACCTGTCAAGTCGATGCTGCCATCGGAATCGCTTGTATGACACGCTCCCCGCCAGGATGAAAACACATTATCCCTCCCGGCTTGAGGTCCGCATCTGTTGGCATCAAAAAACTCGACACCCTTTTTGACGGCATCGATATAATCGTATGCACAGAGGTGTGAGCCTGCTGCGAGAGTCAACAGTAATAACAATAGTAGTGATTTTTTCATATTTCCTCCGAATTTTTAATTTATTTTGATGAAGTATACCACACAATCGTGGGATACAGGATAGGATAATCAACCCTAATCACATCCAATATATCCCCCATATTGTGTACAGACACCCAGGCGCGTGAGGTCATTTTAAAGATAAAATATAAACGATATAATTACTGTCTTGTTTTTTTTTTCAATTCTCCCGGACCATTTTTCCTATTTTATCTGAATTTCCGCGGGAAGAGACGGCTGGATTGCCTGTAATGGTAAAAGAATCATAAAAAATCCCCGGACCAGGAACACAAATCTTTTGATAGAATTCATATATCTCTCCTGTTAAGAAAAAGAAGATATTACCTAATACTCTTCAAATACAGATCTTTTTGCAAGGCCATATCCGGCTAAAATATACCAGCCGGATTCGTCTCCATAGGTGTTAAAATAATATTTCGAGTTCAGATAGGTTAAAGGATAAAATACAAGCCAATCCCCGGGGTTTGTCGCTTTTTTGCTATCATCCGAATCAGTAATAAAAATACCGGAAAATTGATTGTCTTCCGAATAGCTATACCCCCAAAGAGTGATTATATGAGAATCACGATCACCATCATCCGAATCTTTCACAATTTGCAAAACAACACCATACCCATCCCGGAGTAAATCGGCGAGTTTCATCGGTCGTTTTCTTAAATAGTTTTTACCGACTCCCCGGTAAACGGATTTCTTCTCATAACCCCAGGCATCATCGGGGAAATCGATTTCCGGGAAAAACCCACCCCCCTCTTTTTCAAGGTAAGATGAACCGCCATTGTTAACATCAATCCCTTTAAACCACCAGTACCAGCTTCGAAATCCGGACCCCGAGGAATTATCATTCCAGCATTCCTGAAAATAGGTAAAAATTCTGTCTGCATCTGAAGAGTAAGCCTTCGTCCCCCATCCTGTCCAGGCCAATACATTTGCAGAAGCAGCAGCCCAGCATAGCCAATCATCATCATCGTTATCGGGATTTTTTTCCGTATCATGAAAAGTACCCCCAAATTCATTAAAAAGTAAAAATACGGATTTATTGTCAAGCATGTTCATTGTATCATGAGTGAAGACATGCATTTCCGCAGGCATTTCTTTGCTCTCAATGCCATCAAGGCCGCATATAATAAAAAGAATAATGACTATAATAATTATTATTTTCTTACACATAGTAACATTATAATGAAGCACAACGTTATTTTTCAACTCTTATTTGAAGATGCAGTATTCCTGTCACATTTACAGCATCGCAGATTTCACTTTTCAAATTCCGGATAAGGATGAATTCCCGATCATTAAAAAAGTTAAGTGATTTTTACTTTTTTCCTGGTTTTTTTAATTGTATACTGTAAAATTTAAGTAAAGAGGAGTTTCATATGAGAGTAAAAAAAACGTGTATCCTGATTTTTACATTAAGTCTTTGTTTTCTATTTCTTACCCAATGTATCGGCAGTGTAAAAGTCATGGCAGCAGAAGAGCCGGCTGATCCGGATGTCATGGGTTTCGGTATTTTAAGAAGACTCCCCGGGTTGTGGCATGGACCTGTCACGTCCACAACACCGGCGGGAAATTTCCCCATGTGGTATGTGGATTTCCGTCCTGTTTCTCCCGGCCAGGTATCCCAGTACTCTATTCTTGATCCGGATACAATAAATTACATAAGCTTTTTTATCGTCAAACACCAGGGAATCTCAAAAGTTGCCCTCCGGACAGAGGGAGTGTTCCGGAATAAAGGATGTGTGACCTATGAGGTAATTGAT
>JAFGRV010000329.1 GCA_016934975.1 Spirochaetales bacterium
AATTGAATCGACACCAAGTGATAGTGAAAGATGCTTTTTTTCCCGTGTGGTAATCATGGCCCCGATAAATGCAGCCCAAAGGACGAGGTGTTTAATATAATCGGCGGATCCGGGTATCCCGGTATTAAAAAGTCTTCCTATTATTTCAATTAATAGAAGGAGGACGATAAGACCGAGAACAATATACGAAAACCAATTTTCAATTACGGAAAATATGCTATTTTTGTGACTTTTCATTCTTTCTAAATTCTTCCAGGTGAGATTTTACCATCTCATAGGCTTCTTTACCAAAATCAGCTTCGATCAATTCATCAAAATATTCCTGTAATATATTATACCAATTCACATATTCATCTTTGGGTATTTCACAGACTTCCAGGCCATATTGTTTCATTATTTCAATAGCCTCTGCATCGGATCTTCTTGTCTCACCGCTAATTCTTTTTCCAATAGCATGTGCCGAAGCCAGAAGTTCCGGCCGGATATCTTCCGGGATTTTCTCCCAGGTACTTTTCGATATTATAATACCTGCAATAAGAGGGGCAAACTTAAGATCACACATATACTTTGCAATGGCAAACCATTGATACGCCGCGGTAGAGAGTGGTGACGCTAAAAGAGCATCTGTCATACCACTTTGCAGGGATGTAAGCAAATCCGGAACTGCAAGGGGTATCGGATTATATCCTGCTTTTTTCCACACTTCAATAATCTTAGGAGTACTGTCCCAGACCCATAATTTTTGTTTTCTTAAGTCTTCCGGATTATATATCGGTTTTCTTCCGAAAAAATATGTCCATCCCGCAAAAGTCCACATAACAGAAATAAAACCCTTCTGTTCCATATCTTCATCAAAAAAAGGTGTGGCTTTTTCAAGAATATATTCGAGCTCTTCGTCTGTTCGAATAAAAAGCGGAGCAGACATCGACAGAGGTCCGACAGCAATCTGATTCATACCAACAGAAGTAATCGCCGCTGCATGAAGCTGACGGAGCCTCATTTTTCTGATCATTGCCGGCTCATCCCCGGCAATCCCCCCGGGATAAATTTTAATAATCACTTTGCCTTTGGAAATTTTCTTCCATTCCAGGGCAAGCTCTTTTAAAAGTTTGTCCCATGCCGATCCGGCGGGAGCGAGACTTCCCAGCTTAATGGTAAGTGAGAATACCTCTTGTGACAATATAAATAGTAATATAAGAATTAATATAAATGTATATATCTTTTTCAAAACATCTCCTC
Organism: Spirochaetales bacterium; assembly: GCA_016934975.1. GTDB lineage: Bacteria > Spirochaetota > Spirochaetia > SZUA-6 > JAFGRV01 > JAFGRV01. Next base: position 1,240 of record JAFGRV010000329.1, read on the forward strand.
CTTATTCTACAATAAAGAAATCTTCTATATGATCGGAATACCAACGTGCTTTTTGTTGAGCCAATATATTAAAAAGTCTGAATTCCGATGGTTCGGTCGTATCAATGGCGATAACCATATCAATCAAACTCTTAAATTCCTCTATGTCTTGTTTTGAAATACAAACTGATGTTGCCAGAGCAAGATAAGGACTTGCCTTTTCTCCGCGGCTATATTCGACCGCCTTGTTAAAATGAAACCGGGCTTTTTCTTCACCATTACCCATTCCTTCGGGGAGAGCTCCGTAGTACGAGAGTAAAAGCTCATGGGCCCCTCCTGAATCGTAGGAATCATCAATGTCTACAACTTTCTCTATACATTTTACCGCAAGAGGGAGTGAAACAAGGAGTGACATATCAAAGGGATCGGTGGAGACAGCACCCATCCAGGCAGTACCGGTCCAGTAAAGATACGGGAGATCCTTATCATTTATTAATAAAAAAGCTTTATCACTTTCATCCCGGGAGAGTAAACGAACAAATTCAGGATTTTCAAGTTCCAAAGCATGAAGCACATATTTTTTAGCACGTAAAAACAATTTTTTTGCCCTGAGGTTCATCTTCTCCTGTTTCTCGAATTCATCATCCGGGAGCATGCTTGCAGGGGTTTGTACATTCGAAAAAGCATAGAGACAGAAGGCTTTTCCGCACGCAAGGAGCAAACGTTTATTATCAGGATTTGATTCTAAAAGAGATTCATACAATTTAAGGGCAAAGGGAAGTGCTTCACCAATCAATTCAGGATCGTCATCCCCGACAAAAACCAGGCTTTCCTCACCGGAGAGCATATCTGCAACCATATTTACTGCCAGTTTGTTAATGGAACACCCGGTAAGAATTGAGACCAGCATAAAAACTGATAATACGGTAAATAGATATTTCTTCATCGCAATGACCCCCGTTCACCTTTACTTTCGAAATGAATTTTATTGATCTATTTTCTTAACGACACTTTACACTGTTTCATAGTATATGTCTACTTTTTTTTGATAATATTTATGGAAGTTATTGACTCATTTATATATCTCTTTATAGTATATAAAAAAATCTATACTATGGATGAATTTTTGTTTAAAGAGGTTCTTAAAAAACTTTAATTTTGGCAAAAAGTAATGATAGCAGTTCAATAAAATTGGGTATTTGAAGTAATTGAGGCTGTCCTGCAACCCAAACGAGGCTGGTCAATAACATCCAGCCGCAATATATGGGGTGCACTTCGATACGATGAATAGTTTTGCTTGAAGGCGATTCCACGATAAGCGGAGTTATCGGACAGCCTCCATTGCAAAGCTATTTATTCAGAAACTGCATTTTCCAAAACATAAGAATAAAGAAAACCTTTACGAGAACTGATGAGACTATCCACGGCCACCACACGAAAGGTGATCCCTTATGTTCTGAAATACAGTTATTTTGAAAATTATTTCATGTATGAGTGTAAACCTCTTGCAAGAGTTCAATAAAATGTGGTGAGTACTCTCACAGGTGAGTACTCTCACCAGGCATTAATTACATGAATCTTATATAATAAATTTTTTAATAGAAGGAGTAAAATATGGCGAAAATTAAATTTGGTGGTATTGAAGAAAATGTTGTTATGAGAGAAGAATTCCCTTTAAAAAAGGCATTGGAAGTACTGAAAGATGAGACAATAGCTATCCTCGGATACGGTGTCCAAGGTCCAGCACAGGCTCTCAATATGAAAGATAATGGATTTAATGTCATTATCGGGCAATCAAAAGAATATAAAAAAGATTGGGACAGGGCTCTCGCCGATGGCTGGGAACCGGGAAAAACACTTTTTTCCGTGGAAGAAGCTGCCACAAAAGGGACAATCATTCAATATCTTATTTCTGATGCAGGACAGAGGATCTTGTGGCCAAAAGTGAAACCATGCTTAAAAGAGGGAGATGCACTCTATTTTTCTCATGGATTTTCAATTGTCTATAAAGAACAGACACAAGTTATACCGCCATCAAATATCGATGTCATTTTAGTTGCGCCAAAAGGTTCCGGGCGAAGCGTCCGGGAGAATTTTTTAGATGGAAGCGGTATTAATTCAAGCTTTGCAGTTTTTCAGGATTATACCGGAAGAGCTACAGAGCGGACACTTGCCGTCGGTATTGCCATCGGTTCCGGATATCTGTTCGAGACAACTTTCCAGAATGAGGTATACAGTGATCTCACCGGGGAAAGAGGAGTTTTAATGGGTGCTTTAGCTGGTATCATGGAAGCGCAGTATAATACATTACGAAAACATGGCCACTCCCCCAGTGAATCATTTAATGAAACGGTAGAAGAATTGACCCAGAGTCTTATCCGGCTTGTAGGTAAAAACGGGATGGATTGGATGTATGCCAATTGCAGTGCCACCGCCCAGAGAGGTGCTCTTGATTGGCGGCACAAATTCAGAGAAGCTGTGCTCCCTGTATTTGAAGATCTCTATTCAAAAGTTGTTTCCGGTGAAGAAACACGAATAGTAATCGAAGCAAATAGTGCCCCGGATTATCAGGAAAAACTATCAGAAGAACTCCGTGAAATGAGAGAATCTGAAATGTGGCAGGCAGGTGCTGCTGTCCGGTCATTGAGACCTGAAAATTGGGGTAAATAATACAGGGGAAATTGCCGCTCACGTAAAAGCGTATGTATACTCACTTGCCGCTTGAGTTTGTCAATTTCCTACACTTGATAATACTATTTAATTCTTTATAGCAAAAGAAATTGACTTACCGAACCATAATTGGAAATACTTGCAATGTAATTAATTGTTGGAATATTTCGACTTAAAAATCGAACACACCTCACGAAGAGGATGTCATAAAAGCCAATTGTACATAGACTATATAGTACAATTGGCTTAATTAAAGAAACTACATATAATTTCGTCTATTGTCGTATAGTTTATGCCTTCTTTTTCCGACTATTGTTATA
>JAFGRV010000330.1 GCA_016934975.1 Spirochaetales bacterium
ACCCGCGGAAATATTGAGGTATGAGTAGCGTATATGGAAATTTTGAAGATAGATTCGATTAAAAAAGAATTTCGCACCGGCCCGGAAAAAATAGTCGTATTAAAAAATATCGATCTTTTAGTGGAAGCCGGAACAACCACGGTGATTACCGGGGAAAGCGGTTCGGGGAAAAGCACCTTGCTTAACCTCATCGCCGGAATGGATACCCCCACATCGGGAAAAATTTTGGTGCGGGACATAGAAGTAACGGGTCTTTCTGAAGAAGAACTTACTCAATTCCGGAGAAAGACCATCGGTTTTATATTTCAGTTTCATTTTCTTTTAAAAGGATTTAATGCCCTTGAAAATGTGATGATGCCGGCATTTATCGCCGGAGTTCCAGGAAAGAAAGCAAAGGAAAGGGCACTCCGGCTGCTGGATGATGTAAACTTAAGTCATAGAAAAAATCATTATCTGGTTCAGCTTTCCGGTGGTGAAAGGCAAAGGATCGCCGTTGCCCGCTCTCTCATGAATGATCCTCATATCATAATCGCCGATGAACCCACGGGAAATCTTGATGAAAAAAACTCCAAAAATGTCGAAGACATCCTTTTTAAGCTTGTGGAGCAATATAATAAAACAATGCTCCTGGTGACTCATGACCGCGGGTTGGCCCGAAGGGGAACCGGTCACTTTGAAATAGAACATGGAGTACTTAATCCGCAATGAAAATACATATTCCCTTTGTACTGGCCTTTAAGAATTTTACCCGGCGTGGAAAGATCACCGGTGTCCCTGTTCAATTACGAGGTTCGATTATCGGGATCGGATTAAGTCTTATCCCCCTCATTGTTGTTATTGTCGTCACAAATGGGATGATCGAAGGCATCACCCAGCGATTTATTGAAATCACAACATATCATCTGCAGGTATCACTTTATGATCGCCCGGGAACTACCGAATTACAGGATCTGGCGGAAAAACTGAAAAAAGTGGATGGAATTAAACATGCCTTTGTGGAAAAGAGCGGATTTGCCTTGATTCGCTTTCAGGATAATTTGTCCGGTGTCACGGTACGTTGTATTTCCGAAACCCTTTATGCCGAGGATGAAGGCTTTCACAAATATTTTCATATCAATGAAGGAGAATTTAATTTGTCTCCGGTTCCCCAGGTGATAAAGACGGATATTCTGGAAAATAAAGTCATGGAGCGGATGAAAAAAGATGAACAGGACTTTTTACATTCAATGTACCTTCCGGATAAGGAGCGAGATGTCTCTGTTCTGAAACGTGATGTCTCTGAAAATGACCGTGGTGCGTTGACCAGGATCTTTGAAAAGGCACGTATAAATACGATTCTCCTGGGAAAATCCCTTGCCGATAAATTGAAAACAGGGATCGGGGATCAGCTTTATATACTTTCATATAATGATTTCCGGTCAAAAATAGTATTAAAATCCGCAAAATTTATTGTCTCCGGTATATTTTCCACCGGGTACCAGGAAATTGATAAAGTACTCGCCTATATTCCATATGCATCGGGCGCCCGGATATTACCGGAAGAGAAATCAAAAGAAATTATCGGTATTAAAATTGATGATCCCTTCGGGAGTAGTGAGATTATGAAGAAGAAGATTAAAAAACTTCTTATCCAGGAGGAATATCTTTTCTCTGATATCGATACCTGGTATGACCTTCAAATCAATCAATACAGAGCATTCCGGACAACAAAGACCATACTTGTCTTTATAATGGTACTTATTATTATCGTCGCTACGGTAAATGTATATTCTTCCATGATCATGCTTGTCATGGAGAAAACCCAGGAGATCGCCATATTAAAAAGCATGGGAGCCTCTCCTTTTCTTATTACCACTACCTTTATTATCATCGGTTTTTATTCCGGTGTTTTAGGGAGCTTAATCGGTGTGACAGCGGGTCTTGCGATCGGTATCAATATTAATGAATTGATAAAGGGGCTTGAATATGTGTTAAATATTATAATAAATCTTTTTCACTATCTCATTTCGCCCTTCTATAACATCGATAACAGCGGTCCCTTTATACTCTTTAATCCGGAGTTTTATCTGGAGAGAATTCCTGTTCGCATCAGTTTTACGGAGATATTCAGTGTTGCTTTTATTACCATTTTTATAGCCTCCATATCTGCTTATCTTCCTTCTCTCAGGGCGGGGCGAATAAAACCTTTGGAAGTAATAAGAAAGTATTGATTTATTATACTTTTTTTAGTATTGTTGTGAGAGCAAATGATGAAAGCCCACCTCCACAGGCGGTGGCTTTCTTTTGGTAGTAAAAAGTTAACAGACATTTTTTTATTTGGATTACAAAGATTGTTATGATATTATTATACATATTCTTGTTTAAAAAACAAGAATATGTAGAATAATATCGAAACACAAGGTTCGCGGGAAACCAAAAAGTTTTCACAACTGCAACCTCGTAATAGATTAATTATTTTGGTTGCGGACGTAGCTTGTGTAATGATATAATCATTGTATGGAGAGGCGGGTTGTAAAAAAAGAGAATACATAATGGTTTTTGCAATCGCCGTGTAATAATTTTATAAAAGCAGGATGCGGATGAAATGTCAAATGTGCAAAAAGAATGAGGCTGTTATCCTTATTCATCAAGTAATAAATAATAAAAAGAAAGTGATAAAACTATGTGAAGATTGCGCCCTGGATTCCGGTTTTATTGAAGAAAAGGATGATGAGGTCGAATTTAATCTTTCAAATTTTATTTTTTCGGGTCTTACCCTCACTGACAAAGATAGAGAATCCAGACTTAAGGAAACATGTAAAGTCTGCGGAACTTCTCTCTTAACCATACTAAAAGAAAAAAGGTGCGGGTGCAGTGAATGTTATTCGACATTCAGATATGAACTAAAACGGCGTTTAAAAAAGTGTCTTGGGCTTACCTGTCATAAAGGAAAATACCCGCGGCGATTAAAAGCATATAAGACGTTTTTATTTGACTTAAGAGCATTAAAAGATAAATTAACCATAGCAGTGCATGATGAGGATTATGAATCTGCAGCAGAGTTAAGAGATGAAATTAAGCTGCTGAAAAATTCAGACTGGTAACTATATGAATCAATTTGAAGAAGTAATGAAAAAGTCTGATTGGTTCTGTAGCAATGGTCCGGATTACGATGTCGTAATCTCCTCCCGGGTCCGTTTTATACGAAATCTCATAAATTATCCTTTTCCTCATATCCTTTCGGAGGAAGAAGATGATGAAGTAAAGACAATAATTGTCGATGCTTTTTCTCAATTACCGGATGATTATAAATTTACCGTATTGAACCTGGATGAAATAAGTTCAATTGAAAAGAATGTTCTCCTGGAACGAAATATCGTTTCCAAAGATTATTTTAATCAGAAGAAAGGGGTTGTAATTATAAGTGAAGAAGGTGATATCAATGGGATGGTCAATGAAGAGGATCACTTACGGTTCGCCTGTATAAAACCTGGGCATGCCTTGAAACAGGCATTTGATACCATTGATGCCCTGGATTCAAGATTGGAAAATTATTTAACCTTTGCAAGTTCCGTAGAATGGGGATATCTCACTTCCTCCCTTAAGAATTTAGGTACGGGAGTACGTTTTTCCGTTCTGGTTCACCTTCCCGCACTTGAGCTTACTTCTTTGCTTTCCGAAACCCTTAACCTTATCATAGAGAAAGGATTTTCCGTAAAAGCCTTTCAGGGATCGGACAATAATTCTTTAGGTGATATCTATCAAATTTCAAATCGTGTATCCCTTGGTTACGATGAACAGGAAATTCTTAGTCATATGAATAAATTGCTAAAACCTCTCATTTTATTGGAGAGGAAAACCCGGGAGGCTTTATACAAAAAGAAGAAGGGAGAAATCGAGGATAAAATACTCCGGGCTTTGGGAGTTTTAAAGTACTGCCGGATGATCAGCAGTAAGGAAGCCATCGAGCATCTTTCTCTTATCCGGTTCGGGATAAGCCTTGGATTTGTTACCGACATACCTCCGGAAAAAATTACTTCGTTGTTTTTTTTATCACAGAAATCTCATGTTGAACAGATTATGAAAAGGATGAATTTTGATACAAATTTATGTGACAGTATGAGAGCAGAGATAATCCGTGATATATTATAATATTATAAGGAAATTTTTAAA
>JAFGRV010000331.1 GCA_016934975.1 Spirochaetales bacterium
AGCAAAGGTGAAGTATTTTTAATTCCCTTTCATGTAAAGAAATAAAAATACTTCGAAAGCCGATGGCAGAATTCAATTCCACAAGTATTGAATTGTGCAAGAGGCCACGGGAATTAAGAAGAGGAGTATAGTTATGCTGGATATTATCCTTAAGGGCGGTATTACAATGCCCTTTATTCTGTTGTGCTCACTTATCGCCGCGATCATTATCGTTGAAAGGCTCCTTTTTTTCAGGCGGATCAGGGTTGATGAAGGAAAGATGATAAACAGACTTCGTGCTACCCTGGAAAAAAAGCATTTTGATGAAGCGATCTCTATTTGTGAGAATAATCCCTCGCCTATCACCAACCTGATGAAAGTCGGGATTGAGCACAGGCGTTATAATGAAAGAGTGCTGAAAGACTCGATTATGGACGCGGCAAACCTCGAAATACCGAAACTGGAACGATTTCTATCCGCCCTGGGAACCATCGCCAATATTGCCCCTCTTTTAGGGCTTCTCGGGACAGTTATCGGGAATATCGAGGCCTTCGGTGTTTTAGGCAACCTTGAATCCGTGGGAGATCCGGGGCAACTGGCCAATGGAATTTCCGAAGCCCTTATTTCAACCGCGGCAGGGATCGTCGTCTCGATTCCCGCACTCATTTTCTATAATTACCTTGTAAGCAAAGTAAACCACATCATTATACGACTGGAAAATAAAGTAAACGATCTTGTATTACTCCTCGGGGGGGGTGAATAACCATGAGATTCAGCCGACGCCTTAAGCCGGAAGTAAATATCAACCTTGTCCCGATGATTGATGTGGTATTTCAATTGGTCATTTTTTTTATGGTATCGACGACATTTATCGTGAATCCGGGTATCAGCGTTGTTCTCCCGGGATCCACAACCTCCGAACCTGTGGCGATGACAAAGCTGGTGGTCTCAATTGTCTCACGTAATGAGATTTATTTTAACAGCGTACGCTATGATCTTGAAGGAATCGACCAAGCCTTGTCTGAAATCACCGAGCCGGAAAAAAATCAGATCAAAACAGTGATCATCGAGGGGGACAGGGCAATTTCCTATGAATTGATGGTAAATGTCCTGGATATATTACGAAAGCATGGATTTAAAGGGGTGAATTTAAGAACCAGGCAGGTAGATTAAGAGTACTATGTCGGATATATCGTATCATGATAAAGACAGATATCTCATCAGCACCATAATAGGAATCATTATTCATATTATAATATTTGCGGCCCTGTATTTTTTCCTGAATCTTAATATAAAGCCCCTGCCGGATTACAGCGGCCCGCTCTACATTGAGCTAGGTCCTGAATTCGACCGGGAAATACTCCCGGAACAAAAGGATGATGTGAAATCCACGGATAAGGATGTACCAACAGAGGTAAAACAAAAAAATGAGCCGGAAAATGATAAGACCGTGAATGTTGTTAAAGAGAACAATAATCAGGATAAAAAGAATCCTGTAATTGAAGATACCGAACCCCAAAAAGATCCCGACATGAACGATACGAAAAAGATCATGCCGAAAGAGGACGATACGGCAAAGGATACCAGGGAAACATACACTGAACCGGAAGGTGAGAGTCTTGATAACAGCAGCACTACTCCGCAAAAGACCCCCCAGTCGACACCAGGCCCCACAAAGACTTCCGAGCCGTATGATCCCGGTCTCGAAGAAGGTCACCTGTCACAGCTGGATGAATTTCTGGTAAACGGGACGACAGGCGAACCGGATAATAAGAAGACAGACGAAGATACTTCCAAAGAGAATCCTCCGGAGACAAACGATGATTCCCCGGCGGAACCGGGGGGCGGATCTCTCCTGGAATGGGATGACAACCAGGATCGAAAACCCCTTATAACCGTTGAACCCGTGTTGCCTAAAATTGTCTCGGAAGAAGGATTACGCTTAACAATTAAAGTCTCTTTTTTACTTATCCCGGACGGATTGCTCACCCAAATTAAGGTAGTACAATCATCCGGCTATCCGGATGTCGATAACAGTATTACCGATGCCTTGAAAAAATGGAAGTTTCCTTCTGTCCCCGGCACAAAAAATGTCCGTGGAAGTATAATCTATAAAACCAAAATATGAGAAAATTACGGCATTTCACCAATTTATCACTTTCCTCCGGGGAAAGCAGAGTCCTCGGGGCTCAACTGACTCCCGGGGGTGTCAACTTCGCACTTTTTTCACGTTATGCACAAGAGGTGTATCTCCTCCTTTTTTCAGATCCTCATGAAGATCCCACTGATTGCATTAAGATAGAAAACCGGACAGACCATGTATGGCATGTTTTTGTCCGTGGAATAACCAAAGGACAGCTCTATGGTTATAAGGTAAAAGGACCCTATGATCCGGGGGCGGGTTTGCGGTTTAATGAGTATAAACTGCTTCTGGATCCCTATGCAAAAGCCATCACCCCGCCTGTTCCTTCCGCTCAAAAAGGAATGTATGGGTACGATCCTGCATCAACCGAAAAGGATCTGAGTTATAGTGAGTACGACAATTGTCGAATAGCTCCCAAATCCATTGTTATTGATGATGATTTTGACTGGCAGGGAGTCACGCCCCCGGGATTATCACGGGAGGAACTTATTATTTATGAAACCCATGTCCGCGGATTTACAAAGCATCCCTCATCACAGATTCATTCTCCGGGAACATATGCCGGATTTATCGAAAAAATTCCCTACCTTAAAGAGCTGGGAATAAATGCAGTGGAGTTGCTTCCTGTTCATCAACATTATATCGGTTCTCATCTTACCGGGCGGGGACTTTCCGAGTATTGGGGGTATAATACAATCTGTTTTTTTGCCCCGGAGCTGCATTATAGCACCGGAGAATATCCCGGATCTCAGGTTTTCGAGTTTAAGACAATGGTACGGGAGCTGCATCGTGCCGGGATCGAGGTTATTCTGGATGTTGTTTATAATCATACAGGTGAGGGGAGTGAGGTTGGACCGACTTTGTGTTTCCGGGGTATAGATAATCTCACATATTATCGCCTGTGGGGACCTGTTTCGGAACCACACCGTTTTTATGTGAATGATTCCGGGTGTGGGAATACAATGAATTGTGAACACCCACAGGTGCTGAAATTGATCATGGATTCTCTCCGGTACTGGACGGAAAAGATGGGGGTTGATGGATTCAGGTTTGATCTCGCCCCCCTTGTTGCCCGGGAAAAGGGAACATATGATAAAAATGCCGCTTTTTTTCAGGCGATATTTCAGGACCCTGTTTTGCAAAATGTAAAATTAATCGCCGAACCCTGGGATTTGACATCAAACCAGTTGGGGAATTTTCCGGAAAAATGGTCCGAATGGAATGGAAAATTCAGCACCACTTCGCGGAAATTTTTACGCGGGGATCAAGGTCAGATGAAAGACCTTGCCTGGAGGTTAACCGGTTCCGCGGATTTATATGAAACCAGCACAAAATATCCCTGCAATAGTATAAATTTTATTACCTGTCATGATGGTTTTACTTTAAATGATCTTTTTTCCTATAATCATAAGCATAATAAAGAAAATGGCGAACAGAATAGGGATGGACAGTCACATAATCATTCCTGTAATTGCGGAATAGAAGGAGTGACCACTTCCCTTAGAATTCTGAGACTCCGGAATCGGATGATCAGGAATGCACTCTGTTTACTGCTTTTTTCACTGGGGACTCCCATGATCTGCGGAGGTGATGAAAGAGGGCGAACTCAACAGGGGAATAATAATCCATATTGTCAGGATAATGAGATATCCTGGTTTCATTGGGATCCCGGGACTTCCCGTGATGAAATTCTTAATTTTACCCGAAAAGCCATCGATTTCCGGAAAAGATATTCAATTTTATATAAAAAGCTTTTTTATTCGGGAAAGGATGGAGACCGGGATAGTGTGCCGGATATACTCTGGTTTGATGAAAATCTGAGGATGCCCAAATGGGATGATCCCAATCAAAAAATTCTTTGCTATCAGATTGATGGGAGTGAGGTGCCTTCTCCTTATGAGAATTATCATTTATTCTTTATTTTAAATGGAGGATCAGAGGATTCTGTCATAAAACTGCCGGAAAACAAGGGAATGAGATGGCACCGTGTCGTGGATACATATCGTGATCCCGGTGAAGATTTTCTTAATCCCGGACAAGAGAAAATCCTTCCGGATCAACAGGCTTATTCCGCGGGCCCGCAGAGTATTGTTGTGCTCCTGGGAAAGGAAATGCGTCAATAAAGTCAGAAGCAGCTGACTTCCGGTTATAAAGAAATTTGTGTATGAGCGTTTTATCCTTCCGAGAGCAGAGAAAATCGCTGCCGGAGGTGGGTGAGAAGAAAGCCTTTGATAAAACTAAAGATTCTTTTGCTTATAAATGTGGGTATTTTCTGAGAAGCATTCGATTGAAACGAATCACTTCCGTCACCGCAAATCGAAAAGACATATATCCGGGCCATTCCCTCATCACGATAGCCGACCAAACGGGCGCTTACCTGGAGCTGCATGCCCTTAAGGCTTAAGAATACATCCCGGTAGAGTTTATGCTGAAGAAAACCCTCATCTTTCGGATCAATTTTGCATGAGAACGCATGGGTTGAAATATCCACAATTTCCGCCCTGAGAGTAAGATCGTCATCTCTTTTCTGCAATAAAGCCAGACACGTCCCCTGGGCTTTGGCGCGGATATATTTTCTTCTGTTTTTTGCATTAAAAAGACGTATGATTTTCTGAATGGCACCAAAAGTGTTTTCAGTTATCTTTGAAAAAGGAATTATTTCAATACCATTTTTTTTAAAATCATCCTTAAGATCTTCATTCATATTGTTATAGACGAAGGCAGCGAGTCTGATAGAAACATTGTTTTCCCGGGCGATGACGGATGATTCTTCGAGCCAATTAAGAGCTTCTGCTCTGTTCTTGAGGGAAATAAAAATAACATGCTGGCTTCTTACATCCAATAAGTTGAAAAGTTTCGTCTTATTTTCACCCTGGACAATATATGTCTCAAATTCGAAACGAATGAGTCCGTCTATTACCGAATTAAGCATATCAACAGGATCTATAAAATAAAATTTTGTTGAGATTATATATTTATCATCCATATTTTTTTTCTCTTCATTAATTATACAACATTAACAATAAAATACCAGTAAAAAAAATTTTTTTTTTTCTATACTTACATTAATATACTTTAAAATAATGAGAAAAAATTCTATTAGATATTAAACTTAATATCCTCTTCTGATAAATAATAAATTTGTAGTTATAATGGGGGTGTCAAAACATGCGGGTATAATAAGAAATGGGCAAGTTTCAACCGGTTGAATTCCGGTTGAATTCCGATTGTAGTTGGAAGTGGTGTATTTCAACCGGTTGAATTCCGATTGTAGTTGGAAGTGGTGTATTTCAACCTGGTCGGATATGTAATCGATTTAAAAATGAATGAGTTCCAGGTCGTAAATTTGATCCAGACTTGAGAGCCTGTAATCTGCAAGGGAAAA
>JAFGRV010000332.1 GCA_016934975.1 Spirochaetales bacterium
CATGTCATTCTGGGACACTCGGAGAGAAGAACTCTCTTTATGGAAAGTGATGAAATGATAAATCTTAAGGTCAAGGCCGCCGTCACAAAGGGAATAATACCCATAGTCTGTATCGGAGAAACACTCGAAGAGAGAGAAAAGGGAATGACCTTTGATGTCATAAGGGGACAACTGGAAGGTTCATTAAAATGCTTCAGGGATGACGGTTCAATGCCGGGCTCAACCATCCTGGCCTATGAACCGGTCTGGGCCATAGGAACCGGCCTAACCGCTACACCCGAACTGGCCCAGGAAGTTCATGCTTTTATTCGTCAATGGATCGGTGATAACTTTGGCAGGGACAGGGCTGAGGAGATAAGGATACTCTACGGCGGAAGTGTAAAACCCTCAAATGCACTGGACCTGATGTCAAAACCGGATATAGACGGGGCCCTCGTCGGCGGCGCCAGCCTGAAAGCGGGCTCATTCATCCCTATTATAAGGTTTAATGAAAATTAGCGAATATCTATTGCAAATTTTATTTTTTACGTTTATAAAACGTCTTCAAATAATATATTCACAAACGCGACGTTCGCGGATGAATACTTAAATCATTTAAACTTAACATTACAATTCCGAGGTAAAATTATCTTATGCAGTTTATTATTATAGCCCTGCATATCATTGTGTGTATAGCATTGATAATGATCGTCCTGCTTCAGCAGGGTAAAGGAGCCGGGATGGGAGCTGCTTTTGGCGGATCAAGCCAAACGGTTTTTGGAAGCGCCGGGGCAACCCCCTTTCTATCCAAAATCACTGCTGCCGCGGCGATTATCTTTATGTTTACGTCCCTTACGCTTGCCTTTATATATGGGAAGGGGAGAGTCACTTCCAAAATGGAGGGAGTCACTACAGAGGCGCCGATGACCCAGGAGGTCCCGGCAACCCCGCCTGCAGGAGAAGGGAAATAATAATGTGCCGAAGTGGTGGAATTTGGTAGACACGCTATCTTGAGGGGGTAGTGGGCCAAACCCGTGCGGGTTCAAGTCCCGCCTTCGGCACCATTTTAATAATAATATCAATAGATTATAAATAACAATTTCTAAATTGTGCCCATTTTGACAATCTGCACTGATATTTTAGATGTAATTGTCAGTAAAAAATCGGCATGTCCAATCGATTTTTCATCAATAATCCAGCCAAAACATTGGTTGGATTATTTCTTTTAAATCCACCCTGTACAGGCAAGTGACATTGTTTTCTGGATACGCAGTGCAGATCACAGCCTCGCTTAAATCTCTAATAAGAGAATAGTATCGTGCTGAATGATTTTAAAATCGAGATCAAGATAACCTGATTCTGTATCAGGTGATGGCAATAATTAGAACGCATTATCAATAGGCTAAAATAAGCGTTTGGATTGAAGTGACAATTTTACCTAGAGATTTATTCCTAATTGAGCATCAGTGACCACAGTTTCCACTTATAAGAAGATATAAATTTGCAATTTGAAGATCTATTTAAAAATCCAAGCTGAAATATATGAACAAGCTTCTTATAGCAGCTATTAAAATGTAATCTAAAATTAACACCTCTCAGTAATATGTTTAAAGACTATCCATTGGTTCGTTCATTATTGGCAATATTCCTTTTCTAAAATTTTCAAAATATCCTCGGGAGTCGTCTTTTTAGGAATATTACCTGCACATACATCTCCTGGAGTGTCCTCTGCGATATTTTTCAAATCCCCCGCCTGAATATCAAAGGTTTTTAATGAAGGAAGTTTTATCTCCTTATTTAGTTTTCTTACGGCATCGGATACTATACTTCCGAGTTCCTCATTTGAAATTTTATCAACAGAGTCAATATGAATAGCCTTGCCGATCAATCGAACTCTGTCGGGCATAACATCAGAAACGAATTCAATTACGCCCGGAACCGCCAGGCCACATCCTATTCCGTGTGGTACATGAAATTTTGCTCCCAAAGTATGCGCTATTGCATGACCTAAATGGGTAACCGCATTTTTAAAAGCCATTCCGGCTATTGTGCTTGCGAAAATCATTTTCATCCGTGCCACGGTATTTGAGCCATCCCTGAAAGCGATAGGGAGGAATTCGGCTATCAGAGAAATAGCCTCAAGGGCAAGGATATCCGACATGGGATTATTCATTTTGGAAGTCAAGGCTTCAATCGCGTGTGAAAAGGCGTCCATACCGGTTGAAGCCGTTAATTGGGGGGGCAACTCAAGGGTTAATGTTGGGTCCACTATTGCAAGGGTTGCGATACAGTTTTTCCCCGAAACCCCTTTTTTCCTTTCCGCCTTTTCATCCGAGATTACCGCTACGGAGGTTACCTCACTTCCGGTTCCTGCTGTTGTTGGTATCAAGAAAAGTGGTTTTCCAGGATTTTGAGGAATATCCCTCCCAAAATAATTTGAAATCGAACCTGAATTTTCTAAAAGGACATTCACGGCCTTGGCCGTATCCATGCTGCTCCCCCCTCCTATTCCCACTACTCCGTCCACATTTTCATTTCGTGCAATCTCTCCTGCCTTATCTACTAATGATATAGGCGGATCAGGCAGGACACCGTCAAACTCCACAATTTTGATATCCTCCGATTCAATATTGCTAAGAATCTTATCCACAATACCCGATGCCTTGATTCCTTTATCATACACGCAAAATATTTTGGTGATTCCATGTTCTTTTAATTTTTTTCCGGTTTCTTGGGAAACTTCTTCTCCAAATAAAACAGGGACGGAAAGATCAATTCTGAACATTATATAGTCCTCCTTTTCATGTTAATAAATATGAGGGTA
>JAFGRV010000333.1 GCA_016934975.1 Spirochaetales bacterium
CCCGGATATACCATCCCCGATGAAATTACCAAAGATTTTCGTTTTGATGAAGGCGGCTATGTTGTTATGGCTAAATCCGCTGATCCCGACACCGCAGGCAGTCAGTTCTTTATTACCTTCGACCAGTCACCCTGGTTAAACGGTATGTACACTCATTTCGGGAAGGTTGTCGAGGGCATGGATGTAGCAAAAAAATTAAAAATAGTAGAGCCGACTAAAGATGCTGTCATTAAAGGCACAGGCATTCTCTCCATAGAGATTTCCGAGCTGGAGGAGAGCCTTCTCCCCAAAGAGAAAAAACCCTTTGTTCCCAATGCCCCTCAACTGGTGGAGGGTCGCCCGCTGGCAAAGTTGCCCATCGAGGACCGGGAATTCATTTATAATACAGCCCCGAAGATGGTGATCGATCCTAAAAAATCCTACAGTGCCAAGTTTGTGACTACCAAGGGGACGATTGATGTCACATTGCGGCCCGATATTAATCCGGTGAGTGTGAACAACTTTGTTGTCCTCGCGAAACTAGGTTACTGGGATAATTTCCCCTTTACAACCGTGGTACGTTTTCGCTATGCGATTTCCGGGTCACCAAAGGCCAAACCCCGGAGTGATATCGGCTATTCCATTCCCTGGGAAGATTCCCCGGATTTGCCCCTGACTATCGGTAAACTCGGCTACTGGCTTCATGCCAAGATGGATGGTTCCTGTAGTGCAAGCAACATCTTTTTCATGATGACAAACGATATCCGCGGACATTACGGTAATGTTTTCGGTGAAGTTTCCCAGGAAGGCATGAAAGTAATCCGCAGCATCCCGCCGGATGAAGAAAATAAGCCGAAGGAAACGATTATTAAGGTGCTTATTACAGAAGAATAACGGTAAATTTACCAATACCACCATTTCTATAAATTGTCCGCATTAAGAATTGGGATAGTATACTCTCTTTCTCCGTGGTTACTCTTTATACTGAAAGATACAGTGGGGATTTTATTCTCCTGAAATTCAAATTTTTCCGTAAAATAGAGTACCAATTGTATATGTTTTCCCGGCATAACTTCCGTTATCGTTAATTCCATATTGTCTCCATTGAGGATCCGGGAATTGATAATAGAAAAAGTTGTGTTATTATTACTTTTCACCGTTATAATCCGTTTGAGGTCCGGCTGTAAATACTTCGTACTTATGATAATCTCCTCCGGCGATACTTCAATATCAGATACTCCATAATATTGATACTTTACTTTTATCAATTCTCTGCCTTCAATATTGGTCATTATATCGAGGGTTTCTTTTACCTGATTCATTTTAAATGGCGGAGATACAGTTATATCGATAGTATATTCTTTTCCTTCTTCGATAGTATTGACTTTTGTTGTACAATTTTCACCTGAAGGTTTAATTTTTATTATTTTCAGCGGAGTATCAACATAATTTTTTACAGAAATTGTTTTTATGAGAGGAGGGCCATTCTCCCTGGTTTGTCCGAGCCAGACATTATCCGGATCCACTTTGATTATGAGATTGATTTTTCCTTCCATTGAAAGGATGATTGGCTCCGACTCAGGGATATTTGTCTCTACTCTGATGGTTTTTGAAACATATCCCTCAAATCCCTTGGTTTTAAACACCACCGGGATATCCCCGGATTTTCCCGGAGCAACTTCTCTCGCAAAACGCCCGACAACAGTACACCCGCAGGTAGGCCTCACGGAAGTAATTTTTAACGTATCAGTCCCTGAGTTCAGAAAGGTGAAAGTGTATGTCACATCACTGCCTTCAGCCGTTTCCCCAAAATTATAAATGGGATTTGCAAATTTAATTGCAGGTATTTTTTTTGTGGTACAACCGTTCAAGAAGAGCAGGATGCAAGTCATTATGAAAATCCGGTATAAAAATTTATGCTTCATGATCGCTATCCCCTATTAACATTTATTTCTTTATTAACATAAATACTGATAAAAGCCCGGTTCCTGAACCGGAGCTCAATCGGGAATTACTTTACCGAGGTATGAACCTTGAAAACCCACCGGTCATACATACGTAAAGAAATATCTTTTTATACAAAAGGTTACATCCCGGACATACAATTGTATGAAAATAATACTAAAAAATGTCATATAAATCAAGGAGAGCCGTCCTGAAAATAAATCTTTGGAATTTATCACCTGCCTTCGAGGCAGTCGGTCCTTCCACTCACCTCGCAGGCAGCAACCTCATACATCTCCCGCGCACCCGGGTAATTGGGTGCAACCTCAAGAAGCTTCACAAGGGCGAAGAGCTCCCCCTTGTGATCGCCGATCCTATGCCGTGCGAACGCCAGGTAGTACCATCCGTCCGGCTGATACGGCGCGAGATTAGTGGCCCGCTCTGCTTCGCGGACAGCCCCGGCAAAGTCATCAGTCCGGATCAGCACCCACGCATAGGTGGTGGCGAAGCGGCTCGAATTCGGGTCTCCCTTCGCCGCGATCTCGATGGCCCGAAGAGCAACACTCCAGCGGTTAAGGCGCCCGGCGGCGATGGCCCGGTAATGGTTCGCCAGAGGATCGAGGGGATTCACACGAAGCGCGGCCGACCAGAGGGTATCGTCGCTCCGCCAGTCCGGCAGCCGCTGTTCGACCCGGACAAGTCCGATGACGATGACGACACCAAACACGGCCGGGACGAGAATACGCACAAGCCTGCGCCGTGCAGATAGTGCCATAAAGACCAGCTCACCGGCCAGCAGTGCAAGGCCGATGGACGGGAGATAGAAGTAACGCTCCGGTGCCTCGTGAAACAGAGCCATTGCCCCGGCCATCGGTACAAGCCCCACAAGAAAAATCGCAACAGGTACTGACAGCCGGCGTCGGTTAATTATTTCTGCTTTCTTTGCTTTAGAACTTTTGCGGGGAGGCAGGAGTACAACGGCGGCGAGAGCGATGAAGATCGCCGCACCGGCCAGAACTCCCAACACTCCGCCCGGTGCATAAGGATGAGAGATGGTGAGGGCTGTCGGCACAAGGGCACGCCAGGTGTAGATGGCAATCGCCTCGGGGTAGATAAGCAGTATCCTCAGGATCGCCTCGAAGGGCGGAAAGTCGAAGCTTCGTACCCCGACGATGGCCCGCAAAATGATCCAGAGCACCAAGGCGAGGACAACTGCCGCCCACCGTGGTGCCGCGGCACGAACAGGACGCTGATCGGCGAAATCCATCGCAATCACCACCGCCGCCATTACTCCAAAGCCTTCTTTCGAAAACAGGCCGGCCAGGAACACAAGTCCGAATATGGCGGCACGAAGGGGCCCCGGACGCCAGGGTATCGCAAGAAGGCACAGAAGTCCCACACCGCAGAGAAGGTCGTACCGGGTTGATATCCACGCCACAGGTTCAACGTTCACCGGGTGGAGCGCCCACCATGCACTGGCAATTCCGGCAGCAATGATACCTGCTATACCACCATGACGCCGCATAACTACAAGTGCCAGGAGTGCGGCCGCGAGG
Source organism: Spirochaetales bacterium (assembly GCA_016934975.1). Classification (GTDB taxonomy): domain Bacteria; phylum Spirochaetota; class Spirochaetia; order SZUA-6; family JAFGRV01; genus JAFGRV01. The sequence goes on from JAFGRV010000333.1 coordinate 3,480, forward strand.
GCATGAATAATGATGTTACCGACATGCAACGCACCGGGAGGATCTCCAAACCGCGTATCGAGCCAGTATGAGGTCATGGCGAGGGGCCTCCAGTATGCGCTCACTTCAAGTCTTGGCGCGGCCTGGCTATAGAGATCGGTGGAAATCGAACGGATCAACCCGGCAAAATCCTTGAGGGCAGGGCTCGGCTTGACAAGGTTCACGTCGTCATAAACCCAACCTGCACCGATTACCGGAATGTAAGCAATTGCCACACAGACCGCCAGGGCAACAATCACTGCAATACGCACAGGGATTTTGGGTTGTAACCCACGATTACGATTTGAAATAGTTGACATTTTACACCCCTTCCTGATTCCGTTGAAAATCCCGGCTTCTTCCTGAGTCTGAAACCCAAACCGTCTTCAACGAAGTTGAAGTTCAATAATAATTTAATCAAGGTTATCTTCAACGAAGTTGAAGTTCAATAATAATTTAATTAAGGTTATCTTCAACTTCGTTGAAGTTCATTTATAATTTTAATAATGTGACTATTGGAATTTTAGAGGATTTTTGTACGCGTGTCTACTGAATTTTTAATTAACCCTATGGGGTGAATATAAATAAAAATAATGGAAACGACAACCAAAGGGGAATAGGCTTCGTATTTACCGGATTGGTATTGCCTGACTGTAAATTTCCTGGTATACTCCACATCAATCGGTTTTCCCCGCCGCAGAAAACGTTAGTCTTGCGTATTTCCTTCTGATACAAAGAAAAGGGCAGCCAATTGTATCGGAAATACCGGAAAACCACATATTTTTCAGTATACATCGCTTTTAGACATGTAATGATTCTGCTTGCAGGGAGGAAAAATAGCGGAAGATGAAAATAGTATGTGTGATTCCCACGTATAATGAAAAAGACAATATTGTAAAAATAATCGAACAGCTTCGTCTCCTCTACCCGGAACTCTTTATACTGATTGTCGATGATAATTCTCCTGACGGCACAGGCACTATTGTCGGGAAAATGAAGAACTCACACCTGGATGTACTCCACAGGAAGAGCAAGGAAGGATTGGGCAAAGCCTACCTGGAGGGCTTCCATAAAGCCCTCACCGATGGGGCTGATATCATTATCCAGATGGATGCGGATTTCTCCCACGATCCTGTGTATATCAAAGATATGCTCGCGGCCATTGAAGAGTATGATGTGGTGATAGGCTCCCGTTATGTGGAAGGAATCAGTATTGTCAACTGGTCGATCTCACGCCTATTTCTCTCCTGGTTCGGCAATGTCTATGCCCGGCTGGTTACAGGTATTAAAATCAACGACCTCACCGGCGGTTATAAATGTATACGAAGACACGCTCTGGAAGCCATCGATTTAAGGCAGATAAAAACCCGGGGTTACGGCTTCCAGGTTGAAATGAACTACGCCTTCTATAAATGCGGTATGAAAATCTCCGAGGTACCGATCATTTTTTATGAACGTACAAAGGGTGAATCCAATATGACTAAAACAATGGTCCTGGAGGCAATACTCAAAACCCCATTCTTTCGCTTTAAAAAATATGCACGGCGGACACTGAACTGAAAGCAATATCCATGTTGTGGTTCTATAATATTTTTTCGAAAAAACCGCTTGCAGAAAATTATAAGTTTCATTATTCTATATAAAATACTATAATTCAATAAATTCAAAAAGGGTAAGGAAAAAGTGAGATTATTCCTTTGCGGAATTACAAGGCTCAAAGGAGACAAAAGATGAGAAAATATGTATTCTATGTATCAGCATTATTTATTTTAAGCCTTATACTCATGGGTTGTTTCGGAATTAAAAAATTCAATAACGAAACAATTGTTTACGCGAGTGATAAAGCCGCTTATTATTCCTTTGGTCAGGCTTTATCTCTATCCGGGGAATATCTAATAGTCGGAGCCGGAGCTACAAATTCCAAGGAAGGTCAAGTGCATATCTTTAAAAACAAAGGAAATAATAATTGGAACGAAACAGCCATATTAACAGCAAGCGATAAAGAAAATAATGCTTTTTTCGGAAACAGCGTCGCTCTATCCGGCGACCATGCGGTTGTGGGGGCTCCCGGCTCTCATTCGGAAAGCGGTCAGGTGTATGTTTTTAAAAGAAATGACACTGATAATTGGAAGGAAGTAAGTATTCTTACATCAACATCGCCAATACAAATAAATAAACATTTCTTTGGAATTAGTGTAGCGATGTATGAAGATTATGTCATTGTCGGGGCTAATTCTATGGGTGAGGATAAAGGAACTGCATATATTTTTAAAAATGATGGGGCTGATAATTGGAATCAAGTCGCGGAACTCGGTTCCGGAGATACTATTATCACCGACAATTTTGGATATAGTGTTGCAATTTATAAGGATTACGCAATTGTCGGTGCTCCTAAAGCTGAATCCGGTGGCAAAAATCGTGGACAAACATATCTTTTTAAGAATGACGGAGCTGACAATTGGAAGGAAATTGCAATTCTCACTGCAAGCGATCAGGCTGATGAAGATTATTTTGGAAGAATTGTATCTATATATGAAAATTATGCAGTGATCGGAGCCCCTTTACATGATTCCGGCGGTATGGACCGGGGGCAAGTTTATATTTTTAAGAACGATGGGGCTGATACCTGGCTTGAAACGACACGATTAAAAGGAAGCCACCACTATGATAAGAATTATTTCGGACATAGCCTGGCCATATTCGACAAACATATCATTGTCGGGGCTCCCGGTTCTTTTTCAGGCAGCGGTCAAGTTTTTATTTTTAAAAATGTCGGTGCCGACAATTGGAAGGAAATAGATAATCGGAAACCGGAAAATAAAAGTAATTTTCATGGATTTGGAGTAAATGTTTCAATAACCGGGGAATATGCAAGCACGAGTGCTTTTACATTAACTCCCGAAGGAGAAAAGCGGGGCCAAGCTTATATATATCATTAACATTAAAAAAAGTGTATTATTATTAAAAAAAACGTACGATTCGAATACCCTGAAAGTTTTTTATGTAAGGCACATGCCCTCTGCTTTTTTTCTTGACAATATAGTTAAAATATAGGAAAAAAAGACATGCCTGATGCAGGGAAAAAAAGACATACCTTCTTAACAATCACAGGTACAATCATCCTTCTCCTCCTCATTACAGCAGTCTGGTCCATTCCCAGGACGGTAAGTGATTTGTACATCGCCCTTGCAGCAGGCCGCGATGTGCTGGCGGGCAAACTCAATACTCCGGATGACTGGTCCTTCAGTACAAATGGCAGGGTATGGATCAATCAGAACTGGGGGGCTGATGTAATCCTCTATGCAACGTATACTATCGGCGGCGAGGCAGGACTTCTGGTCATCAAATATCTATTGATTGCATTGACCGGCCTTTTTTTGATCCTGGCCCTGAACCGGCTGAAAATTCCCCTCCCCCTCTGCCTTGTGACAACAGGCCTGTGCATAGCCGCAATTAATGTCTATGCCATCCTCCGGCCCAACTTGTTTACCCTCACCCTGCTGCCCCTGGAACTCTGGCTGCTTTATATGAGCCGCACACGCACATGGATTGTCTGGATCGCTGCATTGGTTGTGCTCTTCTGGGCTAATATCCACGGCGGCTTCCTCTTCGGGCTGGGTATATTATGGCTGCACGCAGCCTGCACCCTTATCCCGGTAATTTTTAAAGAAAAGGGCAAAGGGCTTAAACAATATTGGCAGCTGCCGGCTGCTGCCGTTGCTGTTTTGTTGCTCTCTGCAATACTCAATCCCTTCGGTCTCGCAAACCTCACCCACCCATTATTGATGGCCCGGGGCGGCGTGTGGAATGTTATGCGTGACTGGCAGCCGCTCTGGAGAACCGGACTCCTGGGCAGTTTCATGGCCGGTATCATCGGTTTCATGGCAGCCTTAAGCATCACCCTGCTTTTACTGCTTTTCCGGCTTACACACCTGCGTCTTGAAGGCAAGTCAAAAAACCGGCCCAATCCGACAGATTCTGTCAACACCCTTATCTTTGACATTTTAGCTGCCCTGGTTTCAATCGTCATGGCCGTGCTCTCCAACCGATTCCTGCCCATCGCCTTGATATCGATAATGCCCATTCTCGCCCGACAGCTGCACTGGCTGGTGAAAAAATTCAATATCCTCCTGCCGGTAACTGCCGGCGGCTTCTGCGTGGTCCTGATAGTTGCAATACTCCTTATTTTCGACAATACCCGAACCTACGATCCCCGCAATCCTTTACAGAATACGGGCAAAGGCACTTTTTTCGAAAAAATGCACTACACAAACATGACATATGATGCGGAATTGGTAGGCTTCATCAATGCAAACAATATTAGCGGACCCGTATTCAGCCCATGGCAATGGGAAGGGTATCTACGGTGGAACGCGCCGCAGATGAAGCCTTTTATCGGGGGGAGAGCTCAGCAGGTTTACAGTACAGAGGCCTTTCTCCGGTACCTGCTCATATCCGGCACCACGGAATCGACCTATAAACTCAAAGCAGCCGGAGATGCTCTCAACAGCTTGGGCGCTCATTACCTTATTACCTACAATACCGGCAGTTACTACAATCTGATCTATGCTGCCCTTACAGGCAATAATTGGGTGATTGTTTATGCCGATGACCGCTGCCTCCTTTTTGCAAACACCAGAGTGCCGGATGCTGCGGAAATCGCAGGAAAACTATGGGATGAACAACTCCGGGACGGAGAACTGACTTTCGAGACACAGACCGCACACGCTATGAGCAGAGCTGGTTATATTCTGAGTCAGCCTGACAGGTGGGAGGCTGATAACCTGGCGGCCCTTTTTTCAACAGCTCTTGCCAGGGAGCCTCGCTGGCTTTGGAGCTATATGATGCTCTTCACCCACACCCAGGGAAATGAAAAACTGTTCGGACAAATCACTGTCTTGCTGGAAGAACAGCTGGAGCGCCTAGAGAAGATGCCCCTCGATAATGCAGATGCAGGTATGATCCTGGAATGCCGGGTTTATATCGCCGAATCCCTGGCCAATCTCGCCGGCCAAATGAACAAGCCGGAGATAAAAGAAAAAAGAAGCAGATCACGGCTATCAGCAAAACAATTATGGTCCGTGATTACCGGCAAATGGAAACCCATCATTGCCAATTGATTCCTGACAGCACAATATTTAAACTTCACCTTTTCGAGAAGTACTCGACATTCCGGACACCCCAGACGCCCCATGTGGTAATCACGAGGTAAATTTTGACTTAATGATTATAGAACAAAATGAACCATGATACATAAAAAAGGCACCTTAAAAAAAGGTGCCTTCGATTTTTTTAAATAATATTGAGATGTACCAATCCTGAATGTCTCGATATGACGCTTTCATTTTACAGGCAGAATCCCGATATAAGCTGAACATAATATTGAGCTATAAGAAGTGCATCGATTATATCAACAGTTCCGTCACAGTTCGTATCGGCAGCGTCTCTATTAAAGTTTGCAGGATTAAGTTGTACATAGTACTGAGCAACAAGGAGTGCGTCAATAATATCAATAACTCCGTCACTATTTGTGTCACCAAGAGTAACGTTTGAGACTGAAACGGTACCGGAATTACCACATGCGGTTCCTACGGTATTTGTATCGGAATCAACAAGCTGATCGACATTAATAGAAAGAGTTGCTTCTCCTTCGCCTATTGCCCGGAAAGTAATTACTACGAGTTCCACAGCCGATCCCGGACCTGTCCCTGAAGCATCAAAACCTGTTACGGTTGCAATTCCCGGGGTGTTGAGGTTAGAAGCAGCAAGGTATCCCTGGGATCCTTCAGTCGCATCAATGGCATTTAAAATGCTTGAACTATAAGTGATATCAAAACCATAAGCCGCGACATTTTGATTGCCGGAGTTTACGACAATTCCGATATCAAATGTAGCATCTATACCCACAGTCGAACTTGCGGGACTAAAAGAAACATTACAATTGCCCGGAGGATTGGTCACTGTCGGGGGATTAGTTATCGTCGGTGGATTGGTTATTGTTGGCGGATTAGTGACCCATGGTGGATTGGTTATTGTCGGAGGATTGGTTATCGTCGGTGGATTGGTTATCGTCGGTGGATTGGTTATCGTCGGTGGATTGGTTATCGTCGGCGGATTTGTAGATACGGGAGTTCCTGATGGGGGACTGCAATTGTTCCAGTATCTTTTCAGCAGATTCAATTTCTGTGAATCCTGGCCATTCCAGGTACCCCAGCCGCCTGTATTGTTATTGGGGTCGTAAGCATGAACATATAAACCTCCGGTATCACCGGATTCCGGATTAATCGACCAGTAGCAGCTGTCACAAATCCCTGCCGAGATCAGATAGTCCACAAGAGCTTCCTGCCACTGCCAATCGATGGTATGATCAGGGAGCCAGTTCCAGCGGTCCTGCATACGCTTTTCGGCTTTATCAGGCCAGGCAGGATTCCCGCCCCACTCATTGATAGAGATGGCATATCCCAGGGCTTTCAAATAGCCGAAATGCTCTTCCCATCCCTGGGAGATGTATTCCGGACGGATCACGATGTTACAACGGGCGTCACCGGCCTCATCCCCTTCCAGACCCTCGCACTCCGGTTGTGCCGGATCCATGAATTGCATTTGCACGTACACCGATGGTCCGTATGTATGAGGACAGTACACCAGACGTTCCTTAGGCATAGATGGGGGATTATCTCCCGCTTCGTAGAGGTTCTCCCCCCAGTTGGGGTTCAAAGCCGGATCGCCATTCGGTGTTTCAATAGCCCCGTCGTTTGCGAAAGAACCGATACCCCCGGCAAAAACCAGAATGTTGGAATTCACACTGTTGATCGCCGAATAAGCCTGATCAATTAATGTTCTCCACTCGGACCAGGTGTAATCATACGGCTCATTGAAAATTTCGATACCTATGACATTATCACAGCCGATCGACTGTCCCAGGCCGGCAAGGGTACGCAGATCCTGCTGCCACACAGAAACATTGTAACCTGAACATGAGTAGCTTTCCCGGGTGAAGTCATAATTGTCACGATCTGCGTCGACCCATGGTGGACTGTCATCTAAACGTCCGGCTCTCCAACCGACGTAATTGTTGCAGGAATGAATATCCAGGATGACATACAAACCGGCATCATCACAAACCTGGATAACCTCTTCCAGCGCTAACCGGGCATTCGCGATCTGCACAGATTCCGTGTTTTTCAAATACGGGGCCCGGCCCTGGGGGTCATTGGCATCGAGGGTCTGATGAACAAGGGGAACCCTGACTGTATTTAAGCCCATTTGAGCAAACTCCCGTGCATCCCCTGCGTAGGTACGACTGCTTGAAGCCCACCACACATTGCCGATGTACAATTCCATGGGAGCCCCACTCGGGTTGTTCGCATCGTCGGAGGGTTCGTGTCTCCCTTCGAGTCCGAACCAGGATCCACCTTTAATACGGAAGGTCTGGCCATTAAGAGTAATATTACCATTACTATCAACCCGCCATTGCTGGGCTTGAGCCATAACCGGACTTACCAGGAGTATGATAACTCCAAGTATAATCCATACTACCAGATTAGATTTTAAACTTTTTTTCATATTCCTTTCCTTTCTTTTACTTTACTTTTTTAAATTCAAAACCTCCTTTCAATTTATTGATAGTATTTATATTTTACTACCGTACGGCTCAGATTATATCATAAAAAAAAACACTCGCAAAGCTTTTTTTTAAATATTATCGTCTTACGCCTCCAAACCAAGGCACAGCTGTCCGCCGATACAAAAGCTTCGGCGGACAGCTGTGCCTTGATAAAAATGTTACAAGAAAATTTTATCTTTTCTTTTCCGGTTTCATTGCAGTTTAATTTGATATAAGAAGGTTTTTAAGTGTAATTCGAAAGTTTTAATATACCCTTATAGATGCCAGAGGCTTTTCACTGCATAGGCGAAAAGTATTTTGCTCAGTATAGCAAAAGGTAAAATCCCGAGAGGATCTATGAAAAGTTTCCTATCTTGTGATATATAAAATTTCCTATCATGAGATATATAAAATCCCCAATAGATGGTAAAGAGAATTCCCCATCCATTAATCAGTCAGACCATAATGGTTTATTCACCTTCCGGTTCTGGCTTTGAAATAATTTAGCCTGAATTGTTTCGATGTTGAAACAATTCAGGAGGAATCAGATAAATAAAGTCATGACAAATAAAAAAGGCACCCTGAAAAAGGGTGCCTTCTATTTTTCAAATCATTTCAGGATTTACAAATCCCGAATGTCTCACTATTTCACTATCATTTTATAAACAGAATCCTGAAATAAGATTTACATAATATTGAGCTATGAGAAGAGCATCAATTATGTCAACAGTACCGTCACAGTTTGTATCGGCAGCTGCCGGGTTAAAATCAGCAGGATTGAGGTTTACATAATACTGAGCTGTAAGGAGAGCGTCGATAATATCGATAACTCCGTCCCCATTTGTGTCACCAGTTGCAACATCAGAGACGGTTACGCTGCCGGCATTTCCACATGCACTTCCGACAGTATTTGTATCGGAATCAACAAGCTGATCTACATTAAGAGTAAGAGTTGAATCACCTTCGCCAATTGCCCGGAATGTAATCACGACTAATTCAACACTTGAGCCCGGTCCTGTTCCTGAAGCGTCAAATCCTGTTACGGATGCAACACCGGAACCGGTAAGGTTGGAAGCTGCGAGATACCCCTGTGCGCCTTCGTTAGCATCAATTGCATCTAAAACACTGGCATTATAAAGTATTTCGAAACCATAAGCCGCTACATTCTGGCTGCCGGAATTAACAACAATACCGATATCAAATGTAGAATTCACACCCTGAGTTGAATTAGCAGGGTTAAAAGATACATTACAATTTCCGGGAATTTGTGTAGTTGAAGGTGTTGCTGTAGGAGCTGTTGTAGTTGAAGGTGTTGCTGTAGGAGCTGTTGTAGTTGAAGGTGTTGCTGTAGGAACTGTTGTTGTTGCCGGTGTTGCTGTAGGAGCTGCTGTCCCGCCTGTTCCGCCGTTAACACAATCTCTCCAGTATCTGTTCAAGAGACCCATTTTCTGTGAATCCTGGCCATTCCAGGTACCCCATCCACCAGTATTGTTATTAGGATCATAAGCATGTAAGTATAAACCGCCTGTATCACCTGATTCAGGGTTGATTGACCAGTAACAGCTGTCACAAATACCTTCTGCGATCAAATAATCAACAAGAGCTTCCTGCCACTGCCAATCGACTGTTTTGTCAGGGAGCCAGCCCCAGCGGTCCTGCATACGTTCTTCTGCACCATCGGGCCATTTGGGATTGCCGCCCCATTCGTTAATGGAGAGAGCATAACCAAGGTCTTTCAGGTAACCAAAGTGTTCTTCCCATCCCTGGTTGAGTAATGTCGGGTTGATTACAATATTACACCGTAAATCACCAGCTTCATCACCTTCCTTGCCTTCACATTCCGGTTGGGAGGGATCCATGAACTGCATCTGCACGAATACGGATGGTCCGTAGGTGTGAGGAACATAGACGAGCCGGTTTTTCGGCATAGTCGGAGGATTGTCCCCTGCTTCGAACAGGTTTTCACCCCAGTTTGGGTTCGTGGTTTCATCACCATGCGGCACTTCAATAGTTAGGTTTTGAGCTTTATTACTGATTCCGCCTGCCATAATCAGAATGTTGGAATTAACACTATTGATCGTTGAGTAAGCTTGATCGATTAATGACCGCCACTCTGCCCATGTGTAGTCCCAAGGTTCATTGAAAATTTCAATTGCCATGACATTATCACATCCGATTGACTGGCCAAGGCCTGCCAAATCGCGCAAATCTGCCTGCCACTGTGACACGGTATAATCGCAGCTGTAGGATTCCCGCGTAAAATCATAATTGTCACGGTCTGCGTCGGTCCATGGCGGAGCATCGTCTATACGACCTGCTCTCCAACCAACGTAGTTGTTACAGGAGTGAATGTCCAGGATGACTTTGATATCCTGTTCATCTAATAACTGGACAATTGTCTCCACAGCCAGCCGGGAATTCGCAATAACCACCGATGGTGCATTTTTCAAGTACGGTGCACGGCCCTGTGGGTCATTGGCATCGAGGGTCTGGTGAACAAGAGGTAACCTGACTGTATTTATGCCCATTTGTTTGATTTCCTGGACATCCTGCTCGTAGGTCCGGCCACTCTCTGCCCACCATACGTTACCTATGTACTGCTCCATTGGAGCACCACTTGGGTTGTTCGCGTCGTCAGAAGGCTCATGCCGTCCTTCGAGCCCGAACCAGGATCCGCCCTTAATTTTGAAAGCCTGGCCATTAAGAGTAATATTACCCGAGTCATCAACTCGCCATTGTTGGCCATAAGAAGCCACTAACGTGCCGGTGAGGAAAAGAACGATTAGCACGTAGAACAAAACGTTTTGTTTTTTCATACAAACTCCTCTTTTTAAATTTGGTTTAGTTTTTTTAAGGAAATATGCTTGATTCTTCCATTGCACTTCATTTTTTATCAAAAGATGCCCAAAAATACATAATAAAAACGGACTACAAAAAAATTATCAACATATTTCTACTTTCTATATGCAACCATACCATAGAACCAAAACGAAGTAAATAGAATAATTATCCCTAAGATTATAGGATTTTTCACCTATAAAAACCTTCAGAAGGCTTCCTGTGGTGAGAGCAGCAATTTAAAATAGCAAATTTAAGGATAAAAACATATATAAAAAGAATCACATAGCGGCATTGGGAATGTTATCAGGATAAATTATACAATCATTTAGAATCCCGGGATTTTTCAGATGTAAATAGCTCTTTATGTGATGTCCGGACCTGGAATTTCGAGAATTTTTCGGGAAAATACCATATTAATTCAAAAATGCAGCCTCATAAGGCGTGACGTTATGAAAAAATTTATTTTTAAAAAGAGGAAAACTCTTCATTCAGATTTATATCCTCATTGTATTATTTTAAAGAAATTTATCGATAATAGAGATGTCAAACCTCACTTTATTTCCTGATACCCATTGCAGGATATTTTCTTAGGCAAGGTTGATAAAAAAACAGCTGCTTATTGTTTATAAAGAGTAAATAGAATATTTTATAGTATTACTACAATCAAAGATGGTTCGGAAAATCGGGTAGGGAATTCTGTTTGCCAAAGGTGGGGATTTTTATTTTCGTTCTACCAGGAAATTTACCTTTCACCAAGATAGGTAAAATACTTTTTTTAGATATGGGGAAAAGTCCTCGACATTTACAACATTACAATTTTTTTCACTCTCCGTGACTTGCTACTTCCTGTAAAGCACAAAATAATTAGTCATTTAATTTACAATAAACTATTTGTATAAAACAAAGCACACTAAAATCATTTTCTATTGAATTATTCAATCCGCCGTTGACGAATCAAGCACATCCCGTACCATATCCTGCGCGAGTTCCCGGGCCTTATCTCCCGGATTGACAGGTAGTGTACAATTGGGCATAATATATTTTCCGACAATCTGACACTGCAGATATGTCATTTCACGGTTAAATATCTCCTGAATAATATCGGCATTTTCTTCCCTGCTTCCACCACATGTTGCCAGGAGCAATGTCTTTTTTTTCTCCATGAGGGAATGTCCGGTTTCACGATTTTTCCATTTAACAAGACAATAATGCCGGTCAAATAACGTCTTCAGTTGTGCCGAAAAATCCCAGACATAAACAGGGGTGGCATATACAATCAGGTCCGCGCTTAAAATTTGCGCGATTATTACCGAAATAGTATCTTCTAACGTGCATCCGGGTTCATCCTCTTTCTGCTGACAAACATCGCAACCCCGGCATCCATTTATCGATGAACTCGGCAGATTGATCCGTTCAAGCATATGATGCTTGCGAATTAATTCTTCGAACTGAGTCAGAATAAAGGCAGTATTTCCCTTTCTTCTGGGGCTGCCTAAAATCGTTATTATTTTCATACACGACACCTCACATATTCTTTCTTTAAAATGCTTCCCTTGAATATGGTAAAAGCAATAGACTGTATTTTCAAGGGAATTCTTATGACGATTTTCTTGAATTTGTGAAAAAAATATCTTAGGATTAAAAAATGAAGAATATGAAAATTAAAAAGCCGCTTCGGATACAAAATTCCTTCTCACCATTTATAGTAAAGATTCGCACTTTTTTGATATTGAGATTGAATCAACCGAAAGCTATTTTTTATTCCAATTTAGAATTTCAAATAATACGGAATGGAATGATCTTGGGAAATTTCAAAAACAATAAACATACACAGCTGTTTTAGAGGAGTAAGGAGTAAACCGTGAGAAAATCAGTTTTCCTGTTTATTATGCTGATATCAATGGCAAGTTGCGTATCGACTAACAATAAAACAATTATGAATGCTTTTGAAATCCATTGCCGCATTCTTTCCCAATTCGAAGAAGTAAAAAACAAAACCCTTACAAATGAAGAAATCATTTCACTCTTTACAAAACTCCGGGAAGATATACAAAAATATATCAACCTTATTCCATCTACCAAAACAGCAGATGAAAAAGCCGGACAATTGCAGAAAAGCGCTCAACGTATTGCTGTTATCTGGGACCGGATATTAACCGGTATCATAAAACAAGGTGAAGTCCAACAACCCCTGAAATACCATTATCTTATCTATTATGAATTATATATCATCACACACAGCGGACTGGGAGACGGAAAATGCCCGGGACTGAATGAATCACTAAAAGATTTTTGGATGAATAACAGTCCCCGCCTCCTTGAAACGGAAGGTGATGCGGAGGACCCGAACAATTATTTTGAGCAATACATGATTAAATTGCTTAAGGATGATGATACCGCGGAAACAGCACTTGCGAATGCCCGGGAAAAAGCACAATCGAACAAAAATTTTGTCTATAACCAGGATATCATCGAAGTCTACCTGAGGCTTCCGGATGATCTTTTCGATCCGGAAATCCTTAAGGAACTTCTGGGTTTACATGATGAAGAAGATGAGATGAAGATTGCCGGAATAATTAATGATTACACGGACGAAGAAGACCTGGCGGAAAAGATAATTGAAAACACCCTTGAACATGATGACACGAGACTGGCAGGAGAACTGCTTGATGCCTACCTTGAAGACGGCATCATTGAAACGGATTATTATAATGAAAAATCATTGGAAGCAGGTAAAAATAAAGAAGATATTTCCATCGATGTGGACAAGGCCTATCCCATCAGGAAAAATAATAAATGGGGATTTGTTTCAAAAAACGGCCGGGTGGTTATCAAACCCGCAATTTCCGCAAAATCAGTCGGTGACTATTCTCTTACCGGCATTTCCTTCACCACCTATGACAGCTATGAAATCCTCGACGGTGAAGAGTATACCCTACGCGTCCAATCATCATCACTTAAATACGAAACAATCGGGAGTTTATCGGAAGGTTATGCGCGTGTGTACAGGAATGGTCTCTGGGGTTTTATTAATGACAAAGGCAGGGAAGTAGTGAATCCCGGCTTTGACGAGGTGAGTATTTTTTCCGGGAAGTTAGCGGGTGTTAAAATAGACAATAAATGGGGATTTATCGATACGAAAGGTAAAATAGTAATCGGACCGATATATGACGAAGTAAGGCCCTTTCAAGACATGGTTGCGTGGGTAAAACTTAATAATAAATACGGTTATATTGATACAAAAGGAAATTCATTTTCCGGTATAATTTACGAAGAGTTATCCGACTACAAGGAAGACTACGCAGTAGTGAAATCAGGGGGTAAATACGGATTTATTGATAAGACCGGGAAGGTTGTCATTGAGATCAAATTCAATTTCTGCGATTCCTTTTCCGAAGGGCTTGCGGCAGTAAAAGAAAACAACCTCTGGGGATATATCGACAAGACAGGGAGGATGATCATCGAACCTATATATGACGAAGCCGGTGCGTTCACGGATAATATTGCCAGGGTTCAGGTCACAAATAAATACGGATTTATCGATAAAGAAGGGAAAAAGGTTATCGATACCAGGTTCGAATATGCTTCTACCTTTTCGGAAGGTTTCGCGTTGGTAAGTAAAAATCAAAAATACGGATTCATAGATAGTTCCGGGAATATTGCCGTGGATATTGTGTACGATTATTGTTACAGCTTTAGTGAAGGCCGTGCGGTTGTGAACATTGATGATAAATACGGAATCATCGATACGGAAGAAAAATTTATTTTAAAACCTGAATTTAATTATATCAATTCCTTTTCCGAAGGATTCGCAGCAGTGAAAAAAGGTGATAAATGGGGATATGTTGATAGAAACGGCAGATACTTAGTAGAGCCGAAATTTGATTATTGTTATTCCTTTTCTAAAGGGAAAGCGGAAGTAACACTCGTCGGCAAAGCCGGTCTCCTGGGAAAAGACGGGAATTATCTTATGAAACCGGACCGCTATGATTCCATTCAAAATAGTTCCGGCGAGGATATCGTGGCATCAATCCGGGGTAAAACCGGACTTCTGAATAAAAAGGGGAAGGTCATCCTTGAACCTTCGTATGATACTATATATATCTATTCAAAAGATTTACTAAAAATTTCTTCCGGAAATAAATATGGATTATTGAATGCCCGGACCTTCACAGAAGTAATTCCTGTGGAATACGGTTCAATCTATACCTATGGTGATGACGGTTACGGATCCATTTCCCGGGCCGGGAAATACGGATTTATCGATGAAAACGGTCATATAACGGTGGAACCCCTGTATGATAATACTATTTTCTATGCAGGGGATATTATCAGAGTAAAAAAAGATGAAGTCTGGGGACTCATCAATTATAAAACCGGAGAAACCATTCTCGAACCATCATATCTCACAATTAACGCGCCCCATGAAGGCTTGGCATGCTTTGAAAAAAAATCGCGATATAAGGTATCGGGTGAGGGAGCTTTATTCAAGGTTGAATTCGATTCATTGGAAGGCAGGGAAACGAAGCTGTGGGGTTTTATGAATGAAAAAGGAGAGGTAGCTATAGAACCGCGATATTTCAAAGCATATAATTTCAGCGAAGGACTCTGTCTGGTATACTCCTGGGTGGGAATAGACGAAGATGATACCCTTTTGTATATGAGCACCTTTATTAACCGGGAAGGTAAAACCGAAATATATTCCCTGCCGTCATATGATTATATCTGGGTCGCCTTCAAACAGGGTGTCGTCAAATACCAGAAAGACGGTCTATTCGGATTAATTGATAAAAAAGGAAAGATCCGCCTTAAAGCACAATTCGAAGAAATCGAAAATTTTACCGACAGTTCCGGCCTTACGGTTTTTAAGGATGACAACTGGTACGGACTTATTAATAACATGGGTGAGATTATTGTCGAACCACAATATCAGTATATTTATACCATTTCGGATGGTGTATCGATTGTTAAAAAGGAAGGAAGGTATTTCTTCCTCGATCATAAAACCGGCAAAAGACTGGGGGATAGTATTTTTGAAGAGTACTATTATTCAAGCAGCGGATTTCACCGTGTTCTCATGGACGGTAAATACGGATTCGTAAATTCCCTCGGAAAGATCATTATCGAACCACAATATAAGAATATCAATGATTTTTCTCAGGGGCTTGCCGCCGTGAAGATCGGGAATAAATGGGGATTCATCGATTTAACAGGCTACCTTGTCATAAAACCGCAGTTCGATGAGGTTGATTCCTTTTATGAAGATATCTCCCGGGTAAAAATCGGGAATAAAACAGGTTATATTAACCGGAAGGGAAAGTATATCTGGGAACCGGTTTTCTGACACGCGTCACTTCCGCACGGTCTGTTAACCGCACAATTATTTGAAGGGACTATCACTATTAATGATATTGAGTATTTATTGTTACAGCCTCGCTTTCCAATTCTCCGTCCGATGCATATACCCGGCAGATCAATGTGTCTCCATGATTTGCAGCATAAGCCGGGAAATAATCACACATTGTTGCATTTATTTTATTCCGTACAACCTCGTCATTTAAGATCCATTCAAATCGGTATCTTTCTTTATCAAGATCGGGATCAAGATTAAAAAGTGACCGGGATACTCTACATGTAACCACATCATCGGTTTTCGGATTCTCAGGTTCGAATCTTATACCTGCAGGTTTTTGCGGCCTTCTGTTTTTTATTTCATTATTACTTACCGTGAAATGCAATTCCTTCCCGATTTGTGAATCATGATAGATAATTAATTTCCACACCCCGGACATAGAACTTTTCGAAAAGCCCAGGTTATAAGTATATCTCCACTGACTTGAACCGAGTCCGTGCCATTTTTTTGTCCCGTCAATCTCCTGGACAAATTCCTTTTTATACGCACCATCCGGTGATACGATTTCCCATTTTCGAATATATTTTTCGTTTTGTACGTTAATGACCTGAATCCATAGTTGTAATTTTTTTTGTTTGCTGATTTCCATTAATGCACATTTTTCACGTGGAATTGTGTGTGGCGGTTTTGTAACTTCGGATTCATATGTCATTCCCCAATCCACGATGATCATCGGAAAATCATATAACGGCTGTTCACGCCAATACGACTTTCCGGGGTGATCCGGTCCTGTAAAAGGATCGATACTTTTCCCGTTTATTCTCCATTCAAAATGAAGATGGGGCCAGGTGGAATTTCCCGAACTGCCTAATTCCGCAATCTGCTCTCCCGGATAAACTTTTTGCTTTTCCTTTACAATTATCGAGTTTTTCTTTAAATGATTATAATAACTTTCTACTCCGTTTCCATGATCTATCAAAACATAGTTGCCTTGAAGTCCGTTTAATGTTAGTTCTTTATCAGGCTGCCCATCGTAGATTTTTTTTACTATTCCTTCTTCCACCGCAACTACCGGAACACCTATATCTTGATATTCAAAGGATATGATGCTGATGTCCGTGCC
>JAFGRV010000334.1 GCA_016934975.1 Spirochaetales bacterium
ACAGATAAAAGGAGTAACCAATGAAAAAAATATTTTGTATTATTATATTGCTGAGTGTTGTGTGTGCAGCTTTCGCAGCGCAAACTGCAACTATCAAAGAAATAAATGGAAAAGTTAAAATTAAGCTTCCGGGGAAGGATTGGGAAATTGCCGCTGTCAATATGGAGATATCAAAAGGAACAACCATCTCTACAAGCTTCAAGTCGGAAGCAGTACTGGATCTCGGGAGTTCATATATTACTGTAAAACCCCTCACAAGAATGAAACTCGAAGAATTGCTGGAGCGGGAAGATACAATAGAAACGGATATTTACCTTAACTTTGGGAAAGTTTCCGCAGAGGTAAAGACTGCCGGGGATAAAACCCACGATTTTAAATTAAAAAGTCCTGTTTCGACCGCAGCAGTCAGGGGAACAAAATTCGACTATGACATGTTCAGTGTGCTGGTAGAAAACGGGATTGTTTTTTTTATGAATAAAATTAATCAGGGACGGTCAATTACAAAAGGCGGTAAAAGCTTCACGGGAAGCTTTGATCTCCCCGGAACCATGAAAGAATTAAAAACCTTAGAATTCTGGGTTTCCCCGACAACCGGCGATGCCCTGTTCCCTGTAAATACCGGACCCGATTCCACAGGTTCTCTTGAGATTGAATGGTAAGGAGGTAAGAAGATGAAAAAAATTTATCATTACATAATTGCGTGTGTTATTCTATCAAGTATCTTTTTTCTCGTTGCCTGTCATGCCCCAATGGATGGCAAATCCGAAGGACTTGAGATAGCTTTACCCATGGCACAGATATATACTCTAACAGGGGAAGAATATTTTGCACACGTCTATCTTCTTGTCGGGAATGAACTCTTCCCTCTGGGGGGAAGTAACAATTATGTCGAGAAAGGACTTGATGAAGAGGCAGATCAGGAAATAATACTCGTGGAAAATATTCCCGCAGGACAATATAGCCTCTGGCTTGGTATTGGGACCAAAAGAGCTGAAAATGGAGCATTTAACGTACATTACTATTATGAGTCATCTGAATTTGAATTGGTTGCCGGGAGTACAACACATATCGATTGCGTGCTCCTGGATTGTCCATTCGATAAAGCCCTCAATGTATTGGGGGAGAACATAAATGGTGCGGTTATTAATACAATCGGTGCGAATCCCACAACACTCTACGCATCCGGACCTAAAAACCTTTATTCATTTTCCGGTGTCTATAATGGTCCTGATTTCAACGTAGTAGAATTATACAATGAAACTGATTTTCCAAATTATTCAATAAACTCCGTGTCAAAAGGATTGAACTACACCGGCGTTGGCGCTCCCACGAACTATCTTTTCTTAAGTACGACAATTGGAATATCGAAATGGGATGGAAATGCAACAATTGATAATACTTTTTCAGCGGGTCTCGGAGAGGTAAATGTATTACGGTCCCTGGCATACCCGGACGGTAATAATCTATCAGTCTACTTTCAGCGAAACGGCGGCCTTGGCGGCGTCGCGCAGGATGCCCTCACACCGACCGATTGGGTGAATGTCGATTATACGGAATTCCTCAAAGATCAACTCGTTTGGGATTTCTGTGTTACCGACAACCTGACAAACAATGCAGGTTATTTTGCCACGGCGTTAGGTTCATTACGGGTCCCCCAAATAATTCTTGAGAATTACACCGAAGGGCAGGAGGTACGGTTAATGTCCCAGGTCGATTTCTTTTCGATAATTGATTCGAATACCGAAGAAGAAATTCCTATTATTTCTTTGGGATATGATGCTGCTACGACAAGTCTTTACATGGGAACTTTCAAAGGACTCTTCCACGCACAGGTCCCGGATATTGATACATCCGAGCCATTAAGCGAGACTCCGGTACTCCTTGAAGAAACCGCGGGAAAACGCATCTACATGGTTCTTCTCAATAACACCTACAGAGCTTATGCGTCGAATACACACCTTTTCCTCCAGGAAAAGTTATCAGGAAATGTCGTATCTCTTCCTTTTGTCGCCGGTCTCCCGGGAGATATTTCCGCGATGGATTGGCATGGAAATACCCTCATCATTTCAGGAAACCTCGGACTCGTTGCCCTTAATGTCGATACACTATTTCTATAAGAGAAGAGGAACTACATTATTATTACGGTGTACTCACATCATACTCGGCTATTTTTTTCAGGACAAGATCGGTGATTTCTTTATCGACTTCCGGTGATATCTCTTTGAATTGCTTCATAATGTGTGCTGTATCAAAAATACCGTCCCTCACCAGAATCGGCGAAGGATTGTACCATCCGGAATCATCAACCTTTGTGTGAGAAAAACCATTCGCCGAATCCCAGGTAAAAGCCCGCATCGCATCATTCTTTTTTCCATAGACGAGCTGAAATCCAAGTATCATGTTGTTTGCATTGTCATACCAGACATAAAGGTCAATATCTTCGTCTGAAAAAAGTCTCCTGGAAACAGCCTGTTCCTGACTCACTCTCTTATATTCTTTTAACATAAAAGCGGCCTCCTATGAGGAATTATATAACAGCTGATAAAAAAAATCATGTAATAGTGCACATGCTTTTTACCGGCGATTTCGGAGTTTTAATCTATTTCTGTAAGGTACTTTTAAAAATCTTTTCCGCTTCCTTTTTCCCCTTGAGGATTTCTACAAGAGTAAGAGCAAATTCTGCCGCTGTCCCGGGAGCACGGCTCGTCACCACATTTCCATCAACAACCACACGTTCTTCGGAAAAAACGGTGTTCGTAAAGCGTTTTTCGAAGCCGGGATAGCATGTCGCCCGTTTCCCTGCAAGTACACCTGCTTTTTCCAGGACAACACCGGGGGCAGCACAGATCGCACCGATAAGCTTGCCTTTACCAAACAGTTTTTTTATTAATGTAACGGCCTTATCGGATTGAGCAACATTCTCCGAACCGGGCATGCCACCGGGAATAATGACCCCGTCAAGATCTCCGGGGAGAGTATCCAAGGTATATTCTGCTTTGATAGCGATTCCGTGGGCACCTGTGACCAGGGAACCTGTGACGCCGGTGAGAAGCACATCGACACCCGCCCGATTCAAAAAATCAGCCGGGGTGACTGCCTCCACCTCCTCGAATCCATCAGCTAAAAGAAGAACTATTTTTGACATACAATCACCTCTTTTTTTTATTATTAACTATCAAAAGGAAGCCACCTCCTTTGGGGATGGTCCATGTTTACCAATATTTTATTGTTTTGAAGGCTTTGCCTTCTACATTTTCGACTTTGTCGAATTCCTATTGTTGTATATCAAAGGT
>JAFGRV010000335.1 GCA_016934975.1 Spirochaetales bacterium
AGATACACCTTTCTTTTTACAATCGGAACTCAACGAAGTTGAGATACACCTTTTTCTCTTTACAATCGGAACTCAACGAAGTTGAGAATACCAATAATACATCAGGATCCCAAAGGCGATTGATACATTAAGTGAACGTTTTGCACCAGCCATGGGTATGGAAACACAGCCGGATCCTTTTTGTGCGAGGGCAAGGGCTTCGGGACTAAGTCCCAATTCTTCGGAACCAATAAGAACGATTCCCGACGAAGGAAAATGAAACTCTTCGATCGGGGTATTTCCAATTTCAAGGGCAAATATACCTTCTTCATTTTCAATTTCGGACAAAGAAGAAACACTCCAGGGAAGTACATCAATACATCCTCGTGCCGTTTTCCGCGCTCTTTTATGTTCCGGAGAAGGAGTTTGATCGGAAATATAGATGTGAGACACTCCAAAAGATTCAGCTGTTCGAAAAATAGAACCGACATTATATGGAGACCTGATATCTTCCAGAAACACTTTTATCGGCATAATAGTACGTTTATTCCGGTCCAGATTCTCTTTACCGGGTAAAATAAAATCCCATTCTGATGGTTCGGAACCGATTGAGCGGAGGAGTGATTGACGAATCATATTAAGATACCGTCGCAAAGAATACCCTGACGACAATTGTTGTGTATACATATGCACATAATCCCTGAGAGTCCCGGGAAAATCTTCTTCACACCCCAGTATGAGGGATTGCAGGTAGTTTTCATCAATCTCTTTGCCTTGCAGGAGATCCGTTTCAGCTTTATGTAATATAAGGATTAATTTTCTGATGCGTGTTCCCGGAGGTAAGCTTTTTAATTTCCCAAGAGTAAACATGAACCACGACTCCGTTGTTTTAAAAAGCAGCTTTTATTAAATTATAAAGCTCTTCCGGAGTCACACTCCGGGGGAGATCTTTCATCATTTCATATGAGTATGCTGTTTCTGCTATGCCGACAAGATTATCAAGAACTAAATCAAAGTCCCTTAGTCTCGTCGGTATACCCAAAGATCCGAGTAATCTTTTTACTCCTTCCAGGGCTTTCCCTGCTGCTTCCTGTGGTTCCAGACCTTGTACATCTTCATTAATAAACAAAGCAACATTGGCAAGCTTTTCTTCACTTGTCACAATATGAAATTCAAGCACATGAGGAAGCAAAATAGAGGCAACCCAGGATTTGGGAACCATCTGAGACGCATTTATCGCCCAGGAAAGAGCAGTTCCAATCCCTGCCCTGCACATCGAAAGCCCCATGGCAGTTAAAAATCCAGCTCCGGAAGCCTCGTATCGCTGCATCACATCTTCGGGATTTTGCAGCACAAAAGGAAAAAGTTTTCCCAGAAGCTTTATTGCTTCACTAAATAAAATATCCGATAAAATATTACTTTTATTCGATATATATCCTTCTATGGCAGCAAGAAGTGTATCCATAACTGTTGTAGCTGTATACTTGGGAGGAAGGGAAATACTTAATGATGGATCAATGAGGACTATTTTTGTTATATCGGGTTGAGTCAACCCGAGAACTCCGTTACGGTTTCTTGCATCAACAATAATATATTCATTGGTAAACATAAAAGGATTCCTGCATGTTGTCGGAATTTCGATGTAAGGAAGGGGTTTATGCCGAGGTATTTCACCGGATAAATAGTCATCCATGCCTTTTTGTGAACCGGCAGCCATGGCAATACATTTTGCGATGGAAAGAGTTCTTACTCCGCCGAGCCCGATAACACCATTGATATGTGATTTCCTTGCCAGATTAATACCGTGATCCACTGCCGTACTCGTTGCATTCGGAACAACTTCATCAAAGGTAATATACTTCATACCCTTTTTATCAAGAAAATCCTGGACTCTCTCGATTGTTTTATTTTCATAAAGTATAGCCTCTGTTACTAAAAGAACCCGGTCTGACAGTGAAGCACAAAGACTTCCGATCCTGCTAATGATATCAATCCCCAAATGTACCTTTTCAGGAATTGTAAAAAAGAAATCCGGCATAAAGATATCTCCTCACCTAGCTTTGTTTCCCAGGAAGGGTAATACTAAAATATTTTTTTATTACCCTCTATAAACAAAAAAAGCGGAGAATAGTCATACTTCTCCGCCATTATATAGCTCTATTATATACATATATCCGGATATGTATCATAATTATCCGGATCTATTATATTTCAAAATGCTTCATTATCTGATCTGCAACCATTTCTATCACTTTATCATCAATATAAGCAGGATCTTCCAACTTTCTTTTTACTTCCTCTACCCGGTCTTTTCGTACAGCGGGTGATGATTTAGCGAGATCAGTAGCTTCTTCAAGTTTGGCCCTGAATTTTGCTTCTTCTGAGATATTGACAGAGTCATTTTTCAGATTCTTTGAAGGTTTTGAGATATTCTCTGTTTTCTTATACTTCGAGAGTGGATCAGGCACATTAATTCTCTCTATCGTCATATTAGAACCCTTCCTTTCATATTATATATCGTCATAAACATAGTTCAACTTAATAGTTTTTTTAAAAAACTTATTATAATTTTGACTTTTCTTTTTTATTCAGTCAAGTGCAAAATCGCATATATTGTACGATTTTTTATAGAATTCTTTCAATTGTCGTATAGAATCTTAAAAAACTATATGAGCTTATACTTTAATTTCGAGTGATTTTGCCATAAATTTTAGGCATAATTAAAAAATAAATTAAAAATTTGCCTAAATTTACAGGCTGATATATAATATTAATTAATAAAAGGTAATAACGAATTGAGGATGTTCAATAACCTCATTAGAATATATATAGGAGTGATGATTAAGCTTATGCGCTTTATATGGTGTAGTTATAGAATAATTTTGTTATAATTGTGTTTATTAGATAACCTGAATTATTATAAGAGGAGGGATAATGAAAAAAGCCATACTTCTTAGTAGTAAAAAACCAATACGTGTTCTAAAAGAATCAATAAAAACAATACTTAAGGAAGAAGGGAAATTCCTTCATGGGACCAGGGGGAAACCATCACGGGGTCCGCGAGGGAATAAAAAATATTAAACCATATCTTTTTTATACTTCTATTATTTCTTATTACCGGAATCGCAATTCTATTAGGAAGTGTTCTCCATAAAAAAGATAAACCCATACACATAAGCAAGAATCACTCAATTCGGAAGTGTCCACTATGTCATACATGGCTTAAAAAAGGTGAACGTGTATATACCGAATCTTTTCCCGGAAAAAAAGAAGAAAAGATAGTACATGTGCATGGATGTCCTTATTGCAGGGATAATAAAAATGAAAAGCGAAAATGTCCGGTGTGTCATAAAAAACTTCCGGTTGCCGGTTACATTATCGGAAAAATGTGGGGAGAAGAAGGCAAAACAAGGGTTCACATTTCATGTTGTACCCTATGCAGAAGAAAAATAGGTTCATAGACTCAACGGATTTGATTTTATCTTTTCATGATAGTGCGAAAGTGTACTTTATTCCACAGTAACACTTTTAGCCAGGTTCCGGGGTTGATCAACATCTCTCCCCAGCTCCAGAGCACAGTAGTAGGCAAAAAGCTGTAATGGAATAACCATAAGAAAAGGATAAAAGAGTTCCGTTGTTTTCGGGATCTCAACAATATCATCCACAATATCCTTTATTTCTTCATCCCCTTCAACACAAATTGCTATGACTTTTCCTTTCCTCGCTTTTACTTCTTTTATATTCGATATTATCTTACCACGCAAGTCATCATCCGGAACAAGGAAAAGACTTGGTGTATCTTCATTAATAAGCGCAATAGGACCATGCTTTATTTCTGCCGAACTATATCCCTCTGCATGAATATATGATATTTCCTTTAGTTTTAATGCACCCTCCAGCGCGACCGGATAATTTACACCCCGTCCAAGAAAAAGAAAATCCGAACAATGAGCATATTTCTTTGCCATCTCCTTAATTTTCAACCGCATATCCAGTATTTTCTCGACTTTAAATGGAATTGATTGAAGGTCTTGTATAAATTTTTCACCTTCGGAAAAAGAAAGATCTCTCATTCGTGCAAGAAGTAAAGAAAATAAATAAAAAACAGAGATTTGAGATGTAAACGCCTTTGTTGATGCAACAGCGATTTCAGGTCCTGAGTGAATATATACTCCGCCATCCGAATCACGGGCAATAGAAGAGCCGACAACATTACAAATTCCCAACACAGTCGCTCCTTTGCGCTTTAATTCTTTCATGGCATAGAGTGTATCAACAGTTTCTCCCGATTGGGTAACGGCAAAATAAAGGGTATTCTTCTCTATTATAGGATTCCTGTACCTCACCTCGGATGCAAGCTCGGCAATAGCAGGAATTCTCGGTATCGCTTCAAGTAAGTAGGCACCAACCATACTGGCATAATAAGAGGTTCCGGCGGCGATTATTTTTACCCGCTCGATATTCGTAAGATCTTTTGTGGAGAGATTTAATCCGCCCAGATGTGCTGTGGCCTGATCTTTATCAATCCGCCCGCTTATTGCGCGCCGGATTGATTCTGGTTGTTCGATTATTTCTTTTTCCATAAAAAAGGGATGTCCGTTTTTCTCGATCTCCTGAAGTTCCCATGTAATTTGTTCAATTTCCTTTGTTACTTGTCTGTCATCAATATCAGTGGTCACAAAACCATCCGGTTTAATAACGACGATCTCCCCGTCTTCCAGATAAACCGCTTGTTTTGTATGTGCTATAATTGCCGTTACATCGGAGGCTAAAAACATCTCATCCAAACCAATACCCATCACCAGGGGTGAACCATTCCTGGCACCGACAATTGTACCCGGTTCTTTTGCATGAACACAAACAATTCCAAAGGTTCCTTTTAGAAGAGGTAATGCCTCTTTTACGGCCTTTTCCAGGTCATCCTTAAAATATTTTTCTATAAGATGGACAATTACCTCGGAATCTGTTTCCGAATGAAAGGTATGTCCCTCGGCTTTGAGCATATTTTTTAAACTCTCAAAATTCTCTATAATACCATTATGAACCACGGCAAGATCCCCGGTACAATCAACATGGGGATGGGCATTTATATCATTGACAACACCATGAGTTGCCCACCGTGTATGACCTATTCCATATGTCGATTCCAGGTCTTCAGGTATTTTATTATGAAGGTCTTTAATCTTACCTTTTGATTTAATAACTTTTAAGCTTCCATTTGATCCGACAGCTATTCCTGCCGAATCATATCCCCTGTATTCAAGACGTCTTAATCCCTGAACGATCACCTTTGTCGCATTTTTAGGACCACAATACCCAATTATTCCACACATACTTTACCTCTGCTATTTTTAATTTTTTGAATCTACTACAAAAAACAACTATTTTTTTCAGATTCTCTAAAACCCTCTGATAATATATACTCCTCATTAATTGGTTTTCCTAAACCATTCAACGCAACAGTTTGGTTTATTTCTTTATGATATTATTCCACATATTCTTGTTTTTTTACAAGAATATGTGGAATAATATCATATATATTTATCACACATACTAAAATTATTCCAGTATCGATCCGTATGCAGCATTATATTTCCCCAAAAACTCTTCAATAAAAAGATCCAGATAATTGGGCGCTATTGCAGAAGCATGGGGCATAATAAATAAACGCGGACAATCCCACAAAGACGAATCGAGTGATAACGGCTCATCTTTCACAACATCAAGATACGCTGCTTCGATTCTGTTGTTTTTCAGACTCTCAATAAGGGCAGATTCACAGATCGCGTTACCCCGACCCACATTATAAATAACTGCATGCTCATGAAGCATATCAATCCTTTTTTTATTTATAATGTCAGTCGTATCCTTATTGCCGGGGAGGGCCAATACCAGATGATCTGCCCGGGGAAGAACCGAATCCAATTCAGCAGTTGTAATGATAGAATCATTCTCATCAAAATAGTCAGGGGGATCCATACGACTCACTTTTACACCGATAATATGAACTCCAAAGGGTTTAATGAGTTTTCCGATCCATGATCCGATATGCCCGAAACCAAGAATAACAACCGTTGCTCCCCTGAGAGTTCTCATATGAGGCCATATGCGCTTCCTTGACCAGGCATGTTCCCCCATAAGGTTCCGGGCAACACTCATTCCCCGTACATGGCTAAGCATCATCGCCATGACTGTCTCACCCATCAGCTCGCCATGAAAACTGCAATAATCTACTTTAATATGCGAACTTTCGGGAATATAAAAATAATCCCTCCCCGCGGCGGGTGTAACGACCCATTCAAGATTCGATGCGCAGGAGAGCCACTCCTCTTTAAAAAACCAGACTAAAGCGATTGTAGTTAAGGGCAATTCATTACAAAATTCTTCCGAAGAGGAACAGATCGTGATGTGACAGTCAGGTAAGGCATGCTGTAAACGAATAAAATTCTTTTGAGAAAAATTCCAATACGGAACATCGGGATGAGCCAAATATACTGTTATTGTGTGCTTCTTATTCAAAAAGATCTCTTCTCCTGTGCAATAAACATGGAATTTTTTTGCGCACATGATCCTGCATGGTAAAATCCGGAGAAGCGGAAATTATGCACTCATTCTCACTTTCTTCCATACCCGGAGCCTGAGCAAGAATTGTCCCCCATGGATCAACGATCATACTCTTTCCGTATGAAGCCTTATCACTGTCATATATCCCGACCTGATTAATTGCAATCATAAATACCTGATTCTCTATAGCCCGGGCCCGGACTAAAACCTCCCAATGATCTTTCCCAGTGGTTTCGGTAAATGCCGAAGGGAGAAAAATAATTCTTCTTTTATTCGCAGAAAAAAACCGGAAAACCTCGGGAAAACGAAGATCATAGCATAAGGCAAAACCGCAGGGGATTTCATTTATAACACTCATTCCCGGTTTATTACCCGGCATCAAATACGCCGATTCACAATAGCTCACTTTCTTATCGATAACGACATCAAAGAGATGAAGTTTATTATATGTATGCCGGAGTATGCCTTGATTATCAAAATAGACCAGGGAACTTGTAGATTTTTTATCCGTACCCTTGAGCAGTAATCCGATAATAAGTCCGACCCTATTAATGCGGGCAAATCCGGATAATTTCTCATACCATTCACTTGTCTTCGGAAGTGCATGAGAAAATGAACTCTTTAAAGAACCCATATAATTTGTATATTCAGGCAGAACAATGATGTCAGGTCGAAGCTTTAATGCTCTTTCGAGAAAATAAAAAACTTTTTTAAGATTTTCCTCACCATTATCCGTTGAGTTTAATTGTATCCCGGCGATTACCAATCAGCTTTGCTCACTCGTCCTTTCTTTTTTTAATTTATCAATCATGTCCCTTAATTCTGCGGCACGTTCATAGTTCTCTTTTTCTACAGCCTGACTGAGTTCATTTTCCAGATTATCAATCTCCGAAAATTCACCTTCCGACATTTCCATAAGTGTTGTACGCAGGGAATCCAAAGACCTTTTTTTCTCAAGTTGAAACGTCGGTGTATTTATCTCCGGTATATTCTGAATCAGATCAATCGCTTCTTTAAGGATTTCCCTTGCACCCATTTTAAGCTGGGACTTCATCTTAATCATCGCTTTGGAGATCGCGTTTATCTTAACAATATACGGTCTGTACTGAAGTAATTCATTTTTTACATCCTCATCATTAAGATATTTATCGATAAAGTCACAAAGTTTAAGATTATGTTCGGTATCTTTTATGGTTTTTTCATAATCTGCAATCTGATACAGAAGGAGATACCGTGCATAGTACAGCATCCCTTCATCCTGAAGCAGAATAAAATCCTCGTAATTCAATTTAAAATTTTCATCTGTGGAAAAAAGGAGAATATGATACTCCAATCTGTCAAGATACTCATTGAGGACGGACTCTTTCTCGAAAGGTTTTTTTCCATCGGGCCTTCCCTCGAGCTCATATTGTTCAATACCCAGAGGTTGTCTCACCTGAAGGACCTCTCTGCCGTCCTTAAGCTTTAATACCCTGATATAATTATCCGGATCATACTCCCATTCTCTTAATAATCCTGTAATATCTAGTTTCATCTCTTTACCCCATGTACTCCCTTACTATATAATATATATCAAACAGAAGGAAAGTAAATACTCTTTTCTTCCAAAATTTGTATTTTCTATTGGCTTTGGGTCAATACAATCAATATACACTATAATATACTAAAGGATTCAAAAAATGCAAAATATTAAAGTAATATCTTTAGGGGGATCAATCATAGTCCCGGACAAAGTAGACAGAGTGTTTTTAAAAGATTTTTACAGACTCATTATCACTTATTTAGAGGAAGAACCCGGCCGGAAAATTATACTCGTCTGCGGCGGGGGTGGTCCTGCACGGGAGTACCAGGGGGCTTACCGGGAGATTATAGAAAAGAGTATTCCTTCGGAGGAAGATTGGATCGGTATTGCAGCGACAAAGCTCAATGCGGCGCTTTTAAAACATATGTTTGCCGGGTACTGCGTCAATGAAGTGATTGAAAATCCCACAATTGTTCCGGAATTTACCGGGAGAATCCTCGTCGCTTCCGGCTGGAAACCGGGATTTTCCACTGATTATGATGCTGTCATACTTGCGGAACAATTTTCAGCCGATGCGGTCATCAACCTCTCTAATATTGAAAAAGTCTATACGGCAGATCCTAAAATCGATCCTGCCGCAACCCCCATCGACCGGATCACCTGGGTTGATTTCAGGAACATCGTGGGCGACACATGGGTTCCGGGAAAAAATCTTCCCTTTGATCCTATTGCATCCAAAAAGGCAGCGGAATTACATCTCCGGGTGATCATTGCTTCGGGAAAAGATTGCGGAAACATAAAAAAAATCCTTTACGGAGAACCCTTTCACGGAACAATAATCGAATAAAAAATTTCTGTTTTGTGGATTATAAGCGGAGTGAGAACCATTAAGTAAAAAGGACCACTAAAACTACTCTTTTTTAAAGCTGTCTGTCGATAAATCCCGAACGGAAATGCCATACCGGAAGAGCATAGGCTGATGGAAAGGGATTGTCCTTTGTAAAATCCGGCATCCACTCGTTTTCCTGTACAAGATCCTGGATAAACCCCTCTTCGATCCCCAGTTCATCAACATACTCAAGTACCGCATCATACTCTTCCCGGGTCACAAATCCGGCAAAATCTTGCTTTTCCCCGGAACCTCCATGACATAATGGAATATATTGAAACATGAGTGAGAGTAATGTACCGGATAAAAGATTCTGGCTGTACCAGGCGAGTACTTCTTTTGTTGATGAGGACTCCCCCGGCAATACAAGGTGCCGTACAATCATGCCGCTTTTCATCAGATCTTTTTCTATTATGATGTTCTTTTGCTTCTCCATAAAACAAAGGGCCTTTTTTACTTTCTCCGGATAATCGGTCCGGTGACACAATCGCTTTGAGAGGCCGGATTGCAGGGTTTTAATATCCGGTACCCATATATCAATATACGGTGAAAGAAGGACGAGACTCTCTTCTTCTTCATACCCGGAGGAATTCCAGAGGATGGGGATAGTCAATCCCTCTTCCCGTGCACGGATAATCGCGGAAATTATCCCGGGAATAAAGTGAGTCCCTGTCACAAGGTTGATGTTTTCCGCACCACGGTTCTGGAGTGTCAGAAAAATCCGGGCACAGTCTTCTTCCGGTACATGGCTTCCGGTATTTATATGACTGATCTGATAATTCTGACAGAACACGCATTGCAAGGTGCATCCGGAAAAAAAAACAGTCCCCGAACCCCCGGTTCCCGAGAGAACAGGTTCCTCACCATAATGAAGACAGGCCGAGGCGATTCGAAGGTGGTCTGATTCCCTGCAAAATCCTCTCTCTCCTTTTCGTCTGTTTACACCGCATTTACGGGGACAGAGGGTACACGAATCGTATAAATGAAGCATTTCACCTTGGTCATTCATATTCACTTCCGGAAATTTACGAGATAAAAAAAAACCGCCATCACATCCCTTGACAAGAGATAAAAAGCAGGCTATTTTTATAGTACATTATTGCTTTATTCTGTTCAAGATAACATCAAAACAGATGAGACTATTTTGTTTTTAATCAACCTTGAAGAGCATAATGCCGGCGTGATGAAACTGGTAGACGTGCCAGACTCAAAATCTGGTGGGTGCATAGCCCGTGTCGGTTCGAGTCCGACCGCCGGCAGAATATAATTCCACAATTATTGTATTTTGCAAAAAGCTCTTAATGCTTAAAGCTATTTTAAAAGGTGGAATCCATGATAAAAAATCCGGACAAAGAAAACAACCATCATCATAAAAAGTGGTCTTTGGAAGAAATGGTTATGAAATTTAATAATCCCGAACGTGATGAATGGCAGAAGCCCGATAAAATCATCGCTTTGTTCGGGGAACCCAAAAACAGAATAATTCTCGACCTGGGAGCAGGGACCGGCTATTTTACTTTTAAGCTTGCGGAGAAGGGTTTCTCCGTTATTTCCATGGATACCGAACAATCCCGTCTTGACTACATCGCGGAGACAAGCATATCCTTGCACCTGGAAGATAAAATAAAAACCAGACTGACACCGGAAACTCATCCGGAATTAAAAAAAGACGAGGTTGATGGTATTCTTATCATAGACACATATCATCATTTCAATAACAGGATAAACTACTTAGAGAAATTTCATGAAAGTCTTAAAAAGAAGGGGAAACTCATTATTCTGGAACATTTTCCCGATAAGAACACAGACATAGGCCCCCCCGCTGATTTCCGGATGCCTCCCGGGACAATTGTCGCAGAAATAAAAAATGCCGGTTTTACCGGATGTAAAGTGGAGGAGGAACTTCTTCCCCGGCACTATATCGTTATTTCCGAAAAATAATCCGTACAATTGTCGTGCTTTCAGGTTGCATAATTCGTTAATCAATAAACGATTTCTTATCCAGGACATAAAAAATAACACCTAAAAAAGTCCGTAAATTTTCTTCCTTATTTTAAACAATTTCTATATCCTTATGGAAATGCGCGTAACTTTAGAAGGTCAAATAGA
>JAFGRV010000031.1 GCA_016934975.1 Spirochaetales bacterium
GATGGTACCGGTTTTAAATTCATAGAACCAGACAGAAAATCTATTTATGAAATAATCAATAGTGCATTGGGAATTTACTTCAACAAAAAACCCCATTTTAAAAAATTTATTCAAAACGCAATGAAACAGAATTTTTCATGGGAAAAAAGTGCAAAGGAATATGAACGGTTATATCTTAAGGCAATTAAAAATCATTGTTAAGGCTTAATGGATATAATAAGCCATAAATAAAAATCCTTTCTAAAAATGCCCATATGTTCGATGTAATTTTAAAACTGACCATAATGTCCGGCTGAAAAAATAAATAAATATGAACAACAAATATTTAAATTTAATTCAATGCATATTTTCAATAATATTATTTTTGCTTCTGATAACAGTATCAGCAAATTCACGTTCCCGCTTTTATGAATTAAAGCGCTCAGAAAAAATAATGGATACTGTTTTTACAATAACAATCTATTCCGATTTACCGGAAACCGCAGAAAAAGCAGCGGCAAAAGCTTTCAGTGAAATAAAAAGAATCGAATCCAAACTCGACATTTATAATAAGAATTCGGAACTCTCTAAACTTAACAAAAACGGTACATTGCTGTCTCCTTCCCGTGATTTATTTGTAAATATTGAAAAATCTTTATATTATTCGGATTTAAGCAATGGCGCGTTTGACATAACCGTTCAGCCCATTCTTGATCTATATAAAAAATCATTCAGCGAAAGAAATTCTCCGCCAACAGACGAAATGATAATAAAACAATTAAAGAAAGTTGATTATAAAAATATTAAAATAAATAACAATAAAATAACAATCGGCAGAGGACAAAGATTAACACTTGGGGGAATTGCAAAAGGATATGCAGTAGAGAAAGCTGTTGAAATACTGAAGGCCTGCAATATAAAAATGGCTCTCGTAGACGCAGGTGGAAATATTCGCGCCCTTGGCAAAAAACCGGACGGAGTATGGAATATCGCGATAAGAGATCCGCGCAATAAAAATAATTATATTACAATAATTCCGCTGGAAAACAATGCTGTTTCGACTTCCGGTGATTACGAAAGATTCTTTAATCCGGACAAAAAATTCCATCATATTATCAATCCAAAGACGGGTTACTCAGCCATAGAATTAATTTCCGCAACCATTGTTGCGGACAATGCATTCGATGCCGATGCCGCTTCCACAACTGTTTTTGTCCTGGGGAAAACAAAAGGTATGGGACTGATAGAGTCCTTGCCGAATGTCGAAGGATTAATTATAACGAAAGAGAGGGATATTTGCAGGAGTTCCGGGTTTAAGGAAAGCAAGCAGTAATTTTTACCCCTTAACTTTCTCTATATCCCATGACTGTATAATATGCTGCTTTGTCAAAAAAATAGATAAGCCTTTCCCCGAGTTCAAACATTCTGTAGATGTCAACAGCTTTCTCCCAGACACCGAATGAATATGTAAACATCCAAATGTGCTTTTTAAGAAGACTTAAAGAACTGACAAGATCTTCGAGTACCACATTGTCTTCTTTGCGCTTTCTTGCAAGATCATAATAAAATTCCTTTAATTCCTTTTCGCTTTTCTCACCTTTTATCCATAAATCAAACTTATCAATAATAAATGCCGCCCTTTCAAACAGGTCGTCCCTGCTCAGACTATGATAGGATTTTGTAGAAGGATTGGTAGTGATATCATCCAGCCATAAATCTATAATTTTTTTTGAATTTTCACTTGCAACACTTATCAGCTCATCGGAAAGAAGATTTTTCGCATAAGAGTTTTTTCCTTTTACCGCAGATTCAACAAAAGTGTCAACGGAATCGTATATATTCCATAGGTCTTTTTTAAGTTCAATATATTTCTGTATGGCCTTCTCATTGGAATCAAAAGCAAGTTTTGGAAGATTCATGATCGGAAAATATCTACAGTCCGATGCATCATCACCGGCCGTCTCAAGGCCGCTCACCTTCTCTGCTTCAAAGGTGACGACAAGAAGTTCGCCATAAAGCGGATTTGTATGCGAACACACATCAACAAGTTGTACTATCTTTCCAGTTATCCCGGTTTCTTCTTTCAGCTCTCTAAGAGCGGCGTCTTCTATGCTTTCACCCGTTTCCGCGAAACCGATCGGCAGGCACCACATATCTTTAAAGGGTTCTCCGGCTCTTTTCACAAGAAGGGTTTCTCTGTTCCTGTTTGGGAGTATCACGGATGCGACAGGAAGCGGATTTTCGTAATAAACTTCCCTGCAGTTTTTGCAAACCTGTCTTTCCTTCTCATCAAGAACATCGATACCGAGGTTTTTTCCGCAATAATTACAGTAAATCTTTTTCTTCATTTCCTAACCATGAATATTCTGTCATTCTTATTGAGGCGGAATTCTCCATTACCGGAAAGTTCCCTTAGCATTGTTTCTCTTACAATATCCGGATCAGCGTCTTTTTTAATAAATTCACGCTTAAAATCTATATAGAGCGCAAGATCTTTTTCATCGCCTTTATGGAATATCAGCGAATTATTGTAGTCAACGGATCTTATATGAGTGAAATGTTTTCTTAATATGGCTTCACCGTTTTCCGCGGAGAAATTATCAATTATTGTTCTTAAATTTTTAAAATCAAAAAATTTCTTCCCTTCTTCGAGCATAGCTTCGCTATGCGTTATTACAATAAAAGCGCCTTCGTCATGAAGAATACGTTTTACTTCAGGTAATATACCGGGAAAAAAATAAAGCGAGTAGGCACAAACAACGAGGTCAAAATATCCGGTCGGATAATCAATTGCCGCCGGAAGTGCGCAAACCTTAAAGACAGCTTCTTTCGCAATCTTGCTTGCATACTGCATAAATTGAGGACTGTTCTCGTTAAGATAATCAATACCGACAATTTGATCGAGGTATATTCCGGCAGTTATTACTGCTTCTTCAAACCAGCCGTATCCGCACCCAAGATCTATTACGCGCCGAACATCTTTCCATTCAATCATGTCCATAACAACGCTTCTTATATCTGTTTTATTCCCGGAATGAGATCTGATTATCCCACCGATTTCGGCATGCAAAGGTTGATTTGAATAACTTTTCGCGATATTCACATCTTTTATTAATATCAATATCAATAAAAAGTCAACAGAAAATAAAAAAGCCGCATTATGAACTAATGCGGCTATGAGCGGGAAACGGGATTTGAACCCGCGACCTCAACCTTGGCAAGGTTGCACTCTACCACTGAGTTATTCCCGCATTATAATGCGAGCGAAGGGACTTGAACCCCCACGCCTTTCGGCACCAGATCCTAAGTCTGGCGCGTCTGCCAGTTCCGCCACGCTCGCTTATTTTCGACACAATATTAAATTGACCGATAAATTTCAAGTCAATTTTTCGCTGACATCAAAATCGATAATAAAGAACGGTTTACGGAACATTTAGTAAAATATCATATGATAATAATATTAAGTCAAATATTTTTTTATCTCTTTGAATAATTCTTCTCCATCCACTTTTTGTACTCTCCGCTTCTGACATTATCTATCCATTTTTGATTATTCAGATACCATTCTATAGTCTTGTCAAGACCTTCATCAAAATCCACGCTTTGCTTCCATCCGAGCTCGCTTTTGACCTTATCGCAGTTTATCGCGTATCTCCTGTCATGGCCCGGCCTGTCTTTTACATACGTAATAAACTTCTTGTAATAATCTTTATCTTTTTTCATAAAACGCGCCATTTTTTCGCAAAGAGAATGAACAAGCTTTATATTCTCCCATTCGTTTTCCCCGCCGATGTTATAAGTTTCCCCGGTTTTCCCTTTGTTAATGATTGCCCACGCTGCGCTGTTGTGATCGTTCACATACAACCAGTCCCGTATGTTTCTGCCGTCTCCGTAAACAGGCAAAGGCTTCTCTTCTTTGATGTTCAGTATCATTACCGGTATCAATTTTTCAGGGAACTGATACGGACCGTAATTGTTAGAGCAGTTTGAAAGCGTAATGGGCAAGCCGTATGTATGATTATATGCGCGCACCAGATGGTCGGACGAAGCCTTTGAAGCAGAGTAAGGGCTTCTCGGATCGTAGGGCGTTGTTTCGTAAAAAAAACCTGTTTCACCGAGAGAGCCGAAAACCTCGTCAGTGCTGATATGATGGAACAGAACATCATCCCTGTCATTCCATACAGCACGAGCGTTCTCAAGCAGGCAGAAGGTGCCGTTTATGTTCGTCTCTATGAAGTCCCTGGGCCCATGAATTGATCTGTCCACATGAGACTCCGCAGCAAAATGTACAACTGTATCGATATCGTATTTCTTAAATAAAGCCTCCATTGCGCTGTAGTCGCATATATCCGCTTTCTCGAAAAAATAATTCTTTCCGTCATACTTATTCATTATCTCAGTCAGATTCTCAAGATTCCCGGCATATGTCAGCTTATCTGCATTTACAATTCTTCCATCGAATTTTACTTCATTGAAGAGATGATGAATAAAGTTAGAACCGATGAATCCGGC
>JAFGRV010000336.1 GCA_016934975.1 Spirochaetales bacterium
AGTTTAATTATTATTTCAATCAATATTTCAAAAAGTATAGCTTTTACTCTATACTATTCAAAAATATAAACCGCCCCTGCATTAGCTAAAGGATCACCCGGACCACTATCTTCCTGATTAGCCCCAACAATTGTATAATCTCCACTGATCCCTATTGAAAAGCCAAAGAAATCATCATCCTGCGGATCTGTAGCAGCGATTTTAACCCCGGAATCCCATGTATTTAAAGCTGTCCTGTGAAAAATATAAGCCGCACCTGCATTAGATAGTGGATCACCCGGACCCCCATCTTCAAAAATAGCTCCAATTATTGCATAATCACTATCAATTGATACTGAATAACCAAAGCTATCACTATCTTGAGGATCAGTTGCACCTATTTTAACTCCTGAATCCCATGTATTTGTTGTAGTCCTGTGAAAAATGTAAGCAGCACCTGCTGATGGAAATGAATCATCCGGACCCCCATCTTCATAGATAGCTCCAACAATTGCATAATCGCCATTGATTGATACTGAGTGACCGAAAAATCCGGCATACTGGGGATTCATTGAAATTATTTTTACCCCGGAGTCCCATGTATTTAATCCGGTTCTGTGAAAAATATAAGCGGCACCAGCTCCACCGAGATCGGGACCCTCATTTTTAAGTCTCGCCCCAACAATTGTATAATCACCACTTATCGCTACTGAACAACCGAAGATATCGTTAGTTTGGGGATCAGTTGCAACGATTTTAGCCCCTGAATCCCATGTATTTAATCCTGTCCTATGAAAAATATAAGCAGCACCTGCAATGGAAAGTGGATCACCCGGCCCTCCATCTTCAGCTTCAGCGCCGACTATAACATAATCACCACTGATTGCGACCGCTCCACCGAAAGAATCATTATTTTGGGGATCAGTTGCAACTATTTTCATGCCGGAATCCCATATATTTAATCCTGTTCTATGGAAAATATATGCAGCACCTGTACCTCCATTTCCATTTTTAGCTCCAACAATTGCATAATCACCATCGATTGATACTGACCGACCAAAATTATCACCAGTATCGATATCAAGTGCAACTATTTTTACCCCGGAATCCCATGTATTTGCAGCTGTTCTGTGGAAGATATATGCAGCACCCGTATTCTCATTTTTACCTTTAGCCCCGACAATTGCATAATCTCCGCTTATAGATACTGATTCGCCAAAGAAATCACTATTCCCGGAATCATCCGCAGTTATTTTTTGTATGGTATTAACAAACGGATAAGCACCGGTCCCGCTTATCGTAAATGAATAACTTCTTTCATTTTTATCATTATTGGCAATAATCACTGTTGCGCTATATTCCAATGCTTCTAATGGATCAAACCGGATTGAAAATTGAGTTGTACCTGAAGGTGAAAGTGTTTGTACTGTACTATTTACGAGGTCAAAGGCATCCGTATCTCCTGAACTCATCGTAACACTTGAGATGACAAGATCTTCATCTCCCAAATTTTCAATATCAAATATGACATATCCGCTTGTTGTATTTCCGTCTCCATCCGGAAGGATATATCCAAAATCAAAGACCCCGCTCCCGGAAGCAATATCCGTTGTCCCCTGTTTTATATTTATTTCCGGACCGTCATAGATTATTCCTTCGACACAACCGGTAAAAATAACCAAGACAGATAATATCAGTATGCTTATGTTTTTTTTTATTTTGTCCATTATAGACTCCTTTATAGATAATATATGCTATTTTGTATCAAGTTTTTTTTCAAGAACTTGATACAAATGACTATTCTCAGGTTCATTTGGAAAATGAAATTTTGATGTCGGAAAAAGTGTTTTATAGAACACCTGGACGTTAACTGTGTAATGTATATGAAAAATTAATAATAATGAGTTTAAGCTTTACAAGTGTAAATTTATGAATAATATCTCCGCTTCTTTAAATTACTATTTTTTATCACCGGTGTCAATAAAATAGTTTTGATGACATTGATTTATCTAAACCGCAACCCGAACTTGATGTAGTAGATTTATATTCCGCCGGGGCCAGGTTAATATAATGTACGAGACGGCTATTGCGGATAATTGTAAATTGAAAATCCTTAAAATAAATTTTTTTGACGCTGAAATATAATGTCCCGGACCATCTATCCCTCATCAACCATACACTCGATCCCGTAGAAATCCCCGTCTCCCGGTATTATCCTCCCCACTCTAAATCCCGCGCTGCTGCATAACTCCGTAAACTCCTCCCGGGTCCTCTCTTTTCCCCCGCCCATAACAAGGACCTCCAGGTCAAGGAGTTTTGCCACGGATGGTGTATTTCCCGGGGGAAGAATCATCTCGATGATGAGCAACCGTGATCCGGGATTCATGGCAGTACGACAATTGTCTATAATTATCCCGCACTTTTCATCCTCCCAATTATGGAGAACATTGGCCATGAGATAAAGCTCACTTCCGGAGGGGATACGTTTAAAAAAATCGCAGGTAATAAGGCCGCATCGTTCTTCGATGTGTTGGGAAACGAGGAATCTTTGTGTTTCATCCAAAACAGAAGACAGATCGGCTATTGTTCCTTTTATATGCGGATTATTTTTAAGTATTTCGGCTGCCAGGATCCCAAGGCCGCCCCCGATGTCGGTAAACGAGTGAATCCCGGAAAAATCATAGTTCCGGACAATTGTCGTATAGGAATTCTGCGCCTTCATGGCATTTGCCTTATTAAATATTCCGGCTTCCGCAGGGTGTTCGGCAAACCATGAGTATGCGTCTGTGCCATGAGCCAGTTCAAAGGCATTTGTCCCGGTGTGAATACTTTCGCTTAATTTTCCCCAGGCCTTGTTATGCCAGCCCGAAAGAAACATTAATGCGATCGGTCCCATTGCATTTGATTGTAAACAGGCAGATAAAGGTGTTTGTTCAAAAACCTTGCCTTCTTTTTCCGAGAAAATGCCGACACTTGCAAGAGCTCTCATCAACCTGAAAAGAGAGGACTCAAGGGAATTGGTCATTTTCGAGAGTTCAGTAATCGTTACCGGGCCCCGGGCTAAGAGATCGGCGATTCCGAGATGTACTGCAATAGAGAGGGGTGTGGTGATCCATTGTGCGGTAATAAACTGCATCATGGTCTGTGCTGCTTGTTTGTCCATAAATTTCTCCTTTATTGTAATTTTATTGTTTGCAAATGAAAGTCTGATTTTTAAATAAAACGGTGAATAGTGATAATGGTGTAAGGGATCGGTGAAGTTTTGTTGATTATAAACGATCTGTTTTAACGATTAAGTATGTTTTTATTAATTATTCTTATTTTATAAAAGAAAAAAGAATCTGTCAATCAATCTGCTTTTATTTTTTTTTATTTTATACTATACTCACTATCTATGGACATCATCAACCTTATAAAACAGTGCGCGGAGATACCCTCGTACAGTACGCAAGAACATCGGATTCATCCGTTTATTTATGATTTTGTGAAAACCCATATTCCCGGGGAAATAGAACTCATTCACAAGAACAATCTTATTGTCAGTATTCCATCTTCGCCTCAGGCTGATGGGAAAAAAGACCTTCCTTTTATCGCCCTCACCGCCCATCTGGACAAGATTAATCATTTTAAAGACACTCTCCCGGATACACTCCCTGTCCGGATAACATCGGACAAAATCATCGGCCAGCTCGATGATGCTGTGGGGGTGGGAATATGTCTTTTCCTCGGATATCTGAGCCAAACCTCGGGGTTTCCCCCCCTGCTATTACTCTTTTCCGAGATGGAAGAGAACGGTGAGTATGTTGATGCAAAGCAGGGGCTTGTCTCCGGCCTCGGGGCACAGCGGATCGCCCGTCATCTCATAGCTGCCGGGAAAATTCCGCGGCTTGTGGTTACCATCGATACAACCCCTTTTTACCGGGGGAACCCTGGAATATCCCTTTATTCGAGATTCTGGGAAATAAGCAAGACTGATGTCTCAAAGGAACTTGTCCGTGCCACGGAAAATCTGGAATCATATTTCCTTACCACATTCCCGGACATTATGCATAAGAATAATACAAACGATTTTATTACCTACGGCAAGGCATTTAACGCAAACCCGGATCATTTCGTCCCCAGCATCGCCCTGGAACCCGGGATATATCCTTACCATCAACCCGGAGAAGGAGTTTTTCTCCCGGATATCCGCAGAATTGTTTCAATCATTACAACCTTCCTGAATCAACACCCCTGAACCTTGACAGAGAACCGCGTGTATATATACTTAAATGAGACAACTGAAAAGCTAAGAACTAGTTGTGGTAAACCACAACAAATTATAAAGCAAAAAAGTTGACCCGGGAAAACAGGTGGTTTTCCGGTATTTTCGAGTGATATTTATATGCTGCATGGCTTTTATACTATTGAGTGAAAAGTCCGATCCTAATTTAGTGAGGAACAGATGTCTGAATCAATTCCCCGGTTTCCTACTTTTGCAGAAACCCTGGATATATTAAAACAAAGACTTATTACTGATTTTAAAATCGGGATGATATTGATTGATACCAGGTCATTAAGAAATATTGAGTATTCTTATGGGAAAACAATTTATGAGAATGTGTTTGCTGTATTAATGCAGGCTATCAACTCCTTAAACGAAACACATAATATCGGGAAGGATGATATTATTACCATCGATCAGCAGGAGGGCTCTTTTTTTTATATTTTCTTCGCAAAACAGAGAGACAATAAAGAGTTCGGTGTTTCCGATTATGAAAACATCTCGGAAAGATTCCGGATTTATATCAATAATAGTATGTTTCATACAGTCTTTCCCTCGCTGAAAGAGAAACCATGTGTGACCACCGGTTATTCTATCGCCTTCCATGATCCTTCCATTAAAGAAGAGCGGATTCTTCAGACGATGATCGAGGAAGCACAGGTCATCGCTCATTATCATGGGATGCGGAATTCAATGATAAATAAAGAAAAGGTCTATGAACTCATCATCAATAAAAAACTCGAAACCTATTATCAACCTATCGTGAATATTCAAACTCATCAGATTATGGGCTACGAAGCCTTGTCCCGGGGTCCGAAAAATACGGAATATGAAAACCCCCATGTTTTATTTAATATCGCAAAAAAAATCGGACTGCTCTATGAACTGGACTGGCTCTGTAAAATAAATATATTTCAGGACGCGAAAAAACTATCCGGTAATAACAAGCTCTTCGTGAATGTCTTTTCATCGAGTATTCATGATTCAAAAATGCGGGTAAAATACCTGGAAGATCTCCTGGCAGACACAGATATCAAACCGAATGATGTCGTTTTCGAGATTTCCGAGCGGTATGCCATAGAAGATTCGGATTTTTTTAATGAGATTACCCGGCTTTATACCAATACAAGTTTTGCTATTGCCATTGATGATTCCTGGATCGGTTCCAATATCGCTTTATTAAAGAATCTGAAGATTCACTATATCAAGCTGAATATGTCACTTATCCGGAATCTTGATCAGCATAAATTAAGCAGGGAACTTATCATTTCCCTGTTATCTATCGCGGAAAAGGTCGGGGCGGAAATTATTGCCGAGGGAATTCAG
Organism: Spirochaetales bacterium; assembly: GCA_016934975.1. Taxonomy (GTDB): domain Bacteria; phylum Spirochaetota; class Spirochaetia; order SZUA-6; family JAFGRV01; genus JAFGRV01. The sequence continues at coordinate 5,570 of JAFGRV010000336.1, forward strand.
ACAATGACTGAACTCCGGTCCCTCGTTGAACTTGGAATTGTCTACGGTCAGGGATATCTTTTTGCCGGACCCGGACCTGCTTTCCCGGAAGTTAATGTAACGGAAATGTACCTCGGTGATGATATGTTGCGAGGCAGACTTCTGGCTTCGGTTTTTTTTAAACGTGGTATGGATTATTTTCAAAAAGGACAATTTGATGAATCGATCCTTGAATTTTCCAAAGTCCTGGAGATCGATGAAAATAATGTCGAGGCTTTATATCATAAAGCCCATGCTTTTTATGAAGATGCCTGTTACGGGGCCGCCATAAAAGACATTTCCCTGCTTCTGAGTATGAAACCGGACCATATAAATGCCTATTTTACAAAAGCCCTGACGTTGGAAAAAATTGATAAATATGATGAATCCATCGATGCCTATGTTCATTATATTACTCATGCTCCTGCGATTTATCAATCTAATATCGACGTGGCAAAAAAGAGGGTGGATGTTCTGTTAAAGAAAAAAGCGAGTGACGGGAAGAGTTAAGGTTTTTTCACCGGTTCCAGAAGAACAACTGCATAGGATTCCACGGCTTTCCCCGCCCCGGTTTCCCCGATACGTTCTTTTGTCTTTGCCTTTACACTTACTGAATTTTTATCAATACATAGAATTTCCGCCAGGGAGGCGATGATTTTTTCTTTATAGGGAGCAAGATGAGGTTCCTGAAGAATAATGGTGCAGTCAAGGTTGTGTACGTCATAGCCTTTTGTTTTTACCATGACCAGGGTCCGCTGTAAAAGTACAATACTTGAAATGTCTTTGAATTCTTTATTATGGGGGGGGAAGTGAGTTCCGATATCTTCCAATCCCGATGCACCGAGAAGTGCGTCAATCACTGCGTGGATAAGAACATCACCGTCGGAATAGCCCTCTTCGCCCATGGTATGAGGGACAGTGACACCCCCGAGGATAAGGGACCGGTCTTTTACGAGGCGATGAATATCATATCCGAATCCGATTCTCATGTTTTGCTCTCTTCCTATCCTTTTTCCGGTTATTTGTATTCGGGAATATCATGCTGATAGGTTATTTTTCTGTTTCTCGTATCTCCGGGTACAGTCACAATAGGTTGATACAGCAGTCCGTAAACTTCCGCGTCATCCAGGGCTTCCATTTTTTTTTCTTTGGCCAATTGATGCGCTTTAAGAAGCTTGTCGTAAGCGAATCCCTGGGGTGTTTGTGCACCTTTTATTTTGGCTCTGCTCAAACCCTTGAGGATAATACCCTTTTCATCAATCTCTTTCAAGGCATCCGGAACTTCAACAACAGGGATACAGGCATCATATTTCTGTGTTGATGCCAAAACCCGGTGAATCAGGTCAATGTGTATCCAGGGCCGGGCCCCGTCATGAATCAGAATAAAATCCGGATGTGTCTCTTCAAATTCCAGTAATGCAAGAAATACGGATTCCTGCCGTGTTTCTCCCCCGGCAATAAATTCGACTGTTTCATCTGTCTGCATCTGCGATAAAACAAGCTTTTTTACATGCTTTATATCATTTTTCGGCAGCGTGATTACTATTTTGTAAAAGAGCTTTGAAGAGTAAAATTGATGAAGCGAATGTAGAAGTACAGGTTTATCATGGAGTGTACGGTATTCTTTTTTAATTCCACCCTGCATTCGGTTACTGGATCCTGCAGCAGTTATTATTGCTCCAGATTTGATGATACAGCCTCCATCTTGCTGTATATGAGTTCTTCGACCTCTTTTTTATCCTTATCTAAAGAAAAAGCAATTTCATCTATAAGGAGTCGTAAGGCATTGTCGAAAAGTTTACGCTCAAGTATGGGAAGTTCCTTAATTTTGCTTCTGTGGTAGAGCGTCCGGACAACAATGGCGATATCATCGACTGTTCCGCTTTTAAGATGGTCCAGGTTCATCTGATATCGTATTTTCCAATCAGTGGGAACCGGTTCGTATTTCTCGGATATGATTTCCAGAGCCCGTTTTGATTTTTCCGGTCCGACGATTGCGCGTATACCAAGCTCATCAGCTTTATCAACAGGCACCATCACTGTCATATCAGAGACTTCAATATAGATGACATAATAAAGAAATCTTTTGTCTCTGAACTTTTTTTCTTCGATTGTGGTAATTTTACCGACTCCGTGCAGGGGATAAACAATCTCCTGGGAGAGCTTATATTGTAGATCAGGATATTTTTCGGCTGTGGTTTCCATTAGAATAGTATATCATAAATCACAGGAGTAGTCAAAGGGGTTAAAAGTTTATATACTCTTATTTCTATGAAGAAAAAGATTAATTCTGTACAAAATATAACAGCCCTCATCGGGTTTCCTCTTATATTTATCATCATCGTACTTATAGTCATTTTTTATTATAATCAAATCTCCGGGGTTTTTTTAGAACCGGAGAATTTAAAGGCTTGGGTAAGTTCCTGGGGAATTGCAGCGCCCCTGGGCTTTATCGCTCTTCAGATGATACAGGTTATTATCTTTATTATTCCGGGTGAAATTCCACAGATTGCAGGGGGTTATCTTTTTGGG
>JAFGRV010000337.1 GCA_016934975.1 Spirochaetales bacterium
AATCAATTTTTAGATATTACACGTTATCCATTTATTGAATAAAATCGTCAAAACACGCAAGCTTTGACCATATTTTTAATGAATATGAGAATTTTGCACACCAATTATAGATAAAAAATTTATCGGTCAAAGCACTAGTCCCCGGGAAAAAATATCCATTAGCAAAATACTGTTATCAGACCGACATAATATTGGGCTATTAAAAGAGCATCCACAATACCTGCCCACGCCCTTCGGGCTTAGGGCTTGGAGTTTTCTTCGAAAACTCCACACCCACACACATATTTCTTTGGAAAAACTCCACTTAGCAAAGCTGAACATTTAAGCCCACATATAATTGAGCAATTAATAACGCATCAATTATATCTACCGTGCTGTCACAATTCGTGTCGGCATGTGTTATGTTGAAATTTGCCGGATCGAGGCCGACATAATATTGTGCCACGAGTAATGCATCGACTATATCAATATTTCCGTCATCATTTACATCACCTGAAGAACCGGGAACCGGGGTCGTTGTCGGAGGATCCGTCGGTTCGGGGGTCGGGGGTGTTGTTACGGTTGCGGCCGGTTCCGTTCCGAATATCAGGACGCCGTTATGATAGGCAGTAATTTTTGTATTTACAATAAATTCATTAGAAGAACTTGCGTTGAAAGAATAATCGTTCGACTGATTATACTCGCTCCAATCCGGTTTCACCACGCGGATTTGCATTTCTCCGGTATCTGTCCCTATTTTCAGGACCGGGGCGGAAGAGAGAAAGCCGATTTCCACATAACCCTCATTAATAATACCGGTGATATGTTGCTGTCCCATTTGGGCCCAGTCGACGTAGAATTCTTCGGTACCGGTTCCTTCCTTTGTATAGTAATATCTGATAGTGATTTCACTCAAGTTAATCGGGAGGGGACCCGGATTTTTTACTTTCATAAAGGGTTTAATCTGGTTTGATGTCGCACCTGCTTCCGCCGGTCTGTAGAGTATTTCAAGACTCGGATGCTCCGGCGGTATCGGACTGGGGGCGGGTGCTCCCCCGGTTTTAAAATAGAGCATCCCGGCCATTCCAAGAAGAAAGGAGGCATTATAATCAATGGCAACCTCATTCAAGGTATAGTCATTCACATCGTCCTTATAACCGTCACTGGAATTCGGTCCTCCCACCAGGGCGCCTACCATTCCGTTGGTAAAGGAAGCGTTTTTATCAGGTTGATTTGCCCTGTGATGGGGATGCCGGGGCGGATTATTGAGGTAATTGGTAATGTAAGAACTATTTCTCGGATTTGAGCCTAAACAGTAATCCATTGTTTTTTCCGCCATTGTATTATAGAGATTGATGCCCATCAATTTGCTCGCCAGGAAGCCCAGACCTGCTTCCGCACTTGCATACCGCAGGACTCCCCATTCATCAAGCCAGGGGAGACCCCCGGGGGTCTTTTGTAAATCTTCACCATACCACCTTAAGCAGCTTTCGACGCCGTACATGTATTTGAAGTTTTCCGTGAGCTGCGCCATCTTGAGCATGGCAAAAAGAGCGACGTCGTCCCATGCCGGGGCCCATTGTTTGTTGTAGTTATCGTCTCCGTAATTATTTCGTTCATCCAGATAGCCGTCCACAGGCTCCAGATAGGAATTATCGTTTTTCGCGATAGCGAGCCATACCGCTGCCCAGGCCAGATCATCGTAATGAGAAGAAGATTTGTAAAAATCACATGTGGTTTGTCCCATATTCGCCCTGGCTAAATCGTAAAGCTCTCCGGCAGACTCAAGACATCTGTTTGCATAACTTGAGTCCGTATTCCGGTAGTTAAGATACATGAGGGATAAAGCGGCAGATGCCTCGCCGCAAACATCGGTTCCCGGGGTTGTCATATCAACTTTCAATGCCGGTCTGGCGTTGGTCTGTGTTTCAGGCGGTCCCCAATACGCATGATCCGAATGGCCATCTCCGACTTCATAATACAATACGTTTGGAGATGCGTGAGATTTAAGTATAAAATCCGTAAAACGTTTAATAGTGGACATGAGTTTTGGGGTAAGTCCTTCCCGGTCTAAGAGATCTCTGTATTCATACATGATCCAGCCAAGCACACCGGCGGTCCAGAATTGGGGGAGACCGAACTTGACATGATCTCCCGCATCATGATAGCCGCCGGTTAAATCGATTGAACCGGCGCTGTCTGTCGTATGACAGGCACCTCGCCATGACGAGAAAACATTATCCGCTCCCGCGTCGGGTCCGCATTTATTCGCGTCAAAAAACCAGACTCCTTTTTCAAAGGCATCGGCATAATCATAAGCCGGGAGTAATGGTGCAGTGAAGATGAACAACCCTGCAACGAGCATAATCGATACTAAATTTTTCATTGGGCTCTCCTTTATATATTCCTATTTTAATTTTTAGTAGATCCTGTATGGCTTTTTATCAACGTTTCCGGAAAATAGTATATCATGAGTTGCTATTGTTGTCAAATTTCTCCTCATGTGGGGTGCGATTTCGCGGATTGGTTTTTTGGTCCCTTCGAGTAACATGTTCTATTGTAAAATGATAAAAGAATTACCACGGAAGGACAC
>JAFGRV010000338.1 GCA_016934975.1 Spirochaetales bacterium
ATAACTCGATGATAATCATTCTTCCCGACGAAGGGAACTACACTACCTTTGAAGACAATGTTACCCCGGATAAATTCAAGGAAATCAGATTGTCCATGTCCACATATATGGTGAATCTCACCATGCCCAAATTCAGCTGTGAATGGGATAAATCCCTGGCATCAACCCTCAAAAATCTCGGGATGACAGATGCATTTACGAATAACGCGGATTTTTCCGGGATCGATGGTGCCTATGATCTTGCAATTGATGATGTATTCCACAAATCTTTTATCTCTGTTGATGAAAAAGGTACCGAGGCATCCGCTGCAACGACAATTGTTTACTACCCGCCTTCCATACCGGAACAGAGGACGATGACGATCAACCGCCCGTTTCTTTATTTCATCGTTAATGATGATACCGGAACAATCCTGTTTTTCGGCCGGTTACTTGAACCGTAATTATTGATGGTTCATCATTTGCGGTATAATAGAGACAACCTATTGCAAGTGAGAAATAATAAATGGAGGAATACAATGAAAAAAGAAAAAATCGTTATTTTTATTATTTTAAGTGTAATGATGGTATCTGTCCCCTGTATCAGTCAGACATCCCAGGTATCCTTTCTTTACAATACGGATGCTTCGGAAAATTGGGTGTATGTAATGAAACCCAATTTTAAGTTTGTCAATAACACAGGAAACACTCTCTATCTGAATGAATACACCATACGATATTACTATACAAAAGAAGGTAATGGGGAGCAGTCATATAGTGTTAATTATTCCACAATTTCCGGTTTGAGCACTCAAGGGCTTTTTGCGAATGATTATATTGATATCGAAATTACATCTACCGATTCTGTTCTTTATCCCGGCGAGGAATGTGAATTCGGAGTATCGATATCTAAAAATGACTACACGGCATATGATCAGACAGATGATTATTCTTTTAACGCTAACCTGGTTGATTTTACCGAACAAAACACAATTACCCTCTATAGAAATGGTTCCCTCATTTCAGGCACACCCCCGGTTCCCGCTGCCCTACCGACTCCAAACCCCGATAGGGCAACATTAACAATTATTCATGATGGAAACGAACATCTCTATTCTACGGAAGTTCTTGAGATAGATCCGATTGGTGTTTATGCAGGAAAGGATCCAGGGTATACCGCTGCTAATACATACTGGTACGAGAAGGGGAGTGTCGTACGAATAGAGATTACACGGGCTCTTACTCCGGCACCAACAATTGGCGGGGGACAGGATTACCAGAGTATGTATATAGATGGTACAAAAGGTCCGGTTTATCTGACGATGGATGAGGATAAATCAATCACCATAGAATACATTATTCATATAGTTACGACGCCGACACCGGAAGCGACCCCGTCGCCGACACCGGATATTATGCTTCTTCATTTAAATGTTATTGACGATGAGGCTTCCGAAGAGGGCCCTGATACGGCACGGGTTACTATTGCAGAAGAATGGACCGGGAGTATCGTGGGAGATGGTTGGATGGAATATGATTATATCATCTCCGGGAGTGCAACGAATGGAGTCGATTATGAAGAGCTGAGCGGGAAAGTATGGGTATTGCTTGGAACTGAAATGGGACCGACACCCCCACCCGGAGCAGAAAGAAATTCAATTACCATCACCCCGATTGATGACACTGAATATGAACGTACGGAGACTGTCACTCTCACCATTATCGGGTATGGGAATGAATCGGTAAGTATTAATATCCTGGACAATGATACACTGACCTCCGGCAGCCCGGGAGATGTGGATGAAAATGGCACTATCGATATTATCGATGCCCTTCTTGTTTGCCAATTGTATGTCGGTCTTAATCCATCGGCATTTACTGCCCCTGTTGCAGCAGGCGATGTAAACTGTGATAATGTAACCGACATTATTGATGCGCTTTTAATCGCCCAATATTATGTTGGAATCATTACTTCTTTCTGTGAATAAAAATAATACCTGTTTTTAGATTTTATATGACGGATGCAGGATTTCTTTACAAGAATCCTGCATCCACATTATGATTTTCCATACAATCATAATAATTCTATCTTAATTCAAAAAGACCTTTTTTATCTTACAAGAGTGATTCGATTCTTTGATCAAGTGCCTTTTGATCGGCTTTGAATGAATAAAGGGCACTTATATTCAGTAAACTGTCCAGTCCAATTTCTTTCCCGGAGAGCCGGGAAGACCAATTGATGAAATCCGGAATTTTCCCATCTTTTTTTATATGAGAAATTTCCCCGGGTGTTACGGTGGGGAATAAATCTTTTATACCTTGTTTTTCAAAGGATGCGATAAGCTGATCGCCTGTTGTTATTTGAGGATTCCGAAGTATGACCTCGGTTGCTTCTTTAAAGGATTCCTCTATCTCCCACAAACTAGCAAGATAGCAACCGGAAAAAGTGTTGTTTCCTGAAAGTTCCACCGGCAGATCGGGATTCAATCGTTTTTTTATTTCCGGAAATGAATTCTGTTGGAATTCTTGAGCTACTGCCGGGGGAATGGTAAATACATCGAGTCCGGCCAAATCCCTGATCTGTTCCGATTTTCGCATGCTTGCGCCGATAAGGAGAGATCCGGATCTCCCTTGTTCCCGGAGCTTTATAAGTTCTCTCTGGGCAGCGATGGTCGCCTTTTCTCCGGTATTAATACCGGTTCCAAGGTTGTTTGACGAAACAAATGAGGTAATTCTTCCCATAAATACATTGAGAAATGCCGGGTTGGAAAATAACGCGGCGAAATAATTCTGCCGGGCGGAAAAACCCAGAGTAAAATTAACTGGAATTCCATCGCCGGAAAGTTTCTTTGCGGCAATTAATCCCTCCGGGGTAAGGGGAATTTTAATAATAAAACGTTGAGGAGAAATACTATAGAGAGCTTTTCCGAAAGCAATAGATCTTTCATGATCATCAGCCAGATCGGTGTGTAGTTCGACACTTACCATGGCGTTAAATTTGTGTGCGAGACGCAGACCATGAAGGGCATTGAGAAAAAAAGAAATCTCAAGGATGAGGTTGTTTTTATCTATATCCGGTGCGTTCTGCCGGATCACCGTTGCGATTTCCGGAACGACCCTGTCATAGATACCTTTTTGAATTTCCATATTCAATAATGTATTGTTGGTAGTAAGGGCTTCGAAGTGAGTATTCCAGAGTTTTTCGATCTGTTCAATATCACCGGTATCAAGCCATAATCTGGTCCCGGTAGCAGAAACAGCTGCCCATTGCGAAGAATCAGGAGACACTATTTTCCCTTCATCTTTCCATATATTATAAAAATACCGGATCTGTTCGGATAGTTGAGGTGTAAGAAAAAGGCTTGTTTTCATACTATCATCTCCTTTTATATACTCACTATATTGAAACCCCATGCAACAGGTTTCAGAAATAACTTTTATAATAAAAATAAATTTAATCTATCCTTACCCTGGTATCAACCTCATCCCACTCTTTGCCATCGTATCCGATGAGCCATCGTAAAGCAAGCAGACGTTCCTGGAGCACATCCGGATTCAGATTACCCGGTATTGCTTCATTATTTGCCATGGCTTTATCCGCAGCCCCTAAATAGCGGTATACGAGGTCTGCTTCATCGAGGATTTCTGTTTCCGAACGCAGCCGTGCATTTTTTTCAAAGTTCACTTTCCCCATTGTTCCTAATATCGCCACAGCTTTATCTACATCACAAATGGAGACCGGGAAATCAAGTTTATCAACATAATGCAGGGCCCATAGAAGCACCCAGTAACTTTCATACCGCCAGGAATATTGGTTTCTCTCATCTGCCGGAGGATCCGGATGAGCCATAAATTGAGTTTCCCGGGGAGAAAAATAGTTCCTGACATCATATTTCTGAACAAGCTGATTCACTTTCTCCTGTTCCAGACCGGCTCCTTTGAGTGAAACAATTAAAAGACACATCGCCCTTTTCACCACATCGTTTTTACTCCTGAGGATCGTTGCGGCTTCATCCTGGATGCCGGGCAGCGATTCGTCGAGAGGAATTAAGTTCTGTTCAAGGATTTTTAACGACCTGTTTTTCCGTTCCTGGGATTTTTTTGAAAGAATCATATTGCTTCCGGACTTCTTTTCCCCCGGGCTTTTCCCGGTACAATTATTGAGGATTAAAAGAGAGACGATGAATATGAGAAGAATAAGTAAAAGTGAACAATTTTTTTTACCATGCATCTGTTGATGTTAGTTAAAATGATCTAAAATGTCAATTCAAATAAATTGAAGGATATGGTATAATCAATGATGATACTCAAAAATCGGGAGCAAGAAATGAAAAAAAAGCCAATATTCATAATAAAAGTTTTACTTATTTTAGTTTTTCTCTATGGTGCTATATTTATGGTTTTTACCCAGAGTAGTGTATGCGGAGATGTAAATAATGACGGATCGGCCGATATTGTCGATGCCTTGCTTATCGCCCAATTTTATGTGGGCTTTCAACCTGTAGATTTTATGGAAACATCTGCGGATGTGGATGCAAATGGTGCGATTGATATTGTCGATGCCCTGCTTATCGCTCAATTTTATGTTGGAATCCTCGATAATCTCTCATGCACGGATCCGGCGGAAGAAGACGACAAGCGAATAACCATCAATTTTAACAGAGACTGGCTTTTTAGTGACACCGACATTTCAAATGGACAATCTCCCTCCCTAAACGAATCGACTTTTCAAAATGATATCTGCCTTCCCCACGCCAACAAGATTATCCGGCACCGGTATGATAGTGATGCGAAGTTCCGGTTTATCTCCTGGTATAGAAAACATTTTAATCCCCCTGCCTCGTATAGCGGGAAACGATTCCTTATAGAATTCCAGGGTGTCGCTACAGCTGCTGCAGTTTATGTCAATGGTCAGCTCCTTGGTGAACATAAAGGGGCATATACCGGCTTTACCTATGACATGACCGGGCAGGTGAGAGTCGGTGAGGATAATGTTATCGCTGTCCGGGTAGATTCTACAAGGAGGACGGATATTCCGCCGGAAGGAAGTACCGTCGACTACATGCTCTTTGGCGGAATAATACGGGATGTGATACTTACTCTCACCGATCCGCTTCACGTAGATCGGGTTTTTGTATCATCATCCTCTGTTTCCGCGAATAGTGCGGCAGTGAATGCCGTAACAAGAATAGTGAATACACATACGACACAAAAAAGTTGTACAATAAAGACAACAATTGCGGATGCTGATGGCAGCCAGGTGGGAACAGCGACGGATACCTACGCCATAGCAGCCGACAGCAGTTATGAATTTAATCATACTATTAATATAGCTCATCCGAATCTGTGGCATCCCGATCATCCTTATCTTTATCATGTTACCACCGAGGTCCTGGATGGCAGAGTCGTTGTTGATGATTATCATGAACACTTCGGGATCCGGTCGATTCTTTTCAGTGAATCCACCGGGAATTTTTCCATAAATGGTGAGGTTTTTAAACTCAGGGGTCTTAACCGTCATGAAACCTATCCCTTTATCGGCCGTGCGGCATCGAACCGGCTCCAGGCAAAAGATGCGGAAATACTAAAATACGACCTTGGGTGCAATATCGTCCGGTGTTCACATTATCCCCAGGACCCGGAATTTTTACAGCGTTGTGATGAGATCGGATTGCTTGTTCTGGAGGAAGTACCGGGGTGGCAGTATATAGGAGGAAGTTCCTGGCAGGAATTGCTATTACAGGCCCTGGAAGAAATGATCCTGAGGGACCGGAATCACCCGTCCATCATAAGTTTTGGCGTGCGGGTGAATGAATCGGCGGATAATCATACTCTCTATACCCGGACAAACACCCTCGCCAGGCAGCTTGATCCTTCCAGGCAGACTCACGGTGTAAGGCGGTCCAATGGTTCCACCAGTGAATTCCTGGAAGATGTCTGGACCCGTAACTTTTCCATACCGGAGACCTTCCCCAATCCGTCCCCCTGGGTCACCACGGAAACCGTGGGACACAATTTCCCGGCCCATTCCTGGGATGATAATCAGCACCTGATCGACCATCTATTCGAACATGTAACGTGCCAGAGCACTAATTACCGCAATAATGCTATCGGGGGAGTCCTGGGGTGGTGTGCCTTTGACTACAATTCCAGCCATAGTAATGCGGTGGATCTCGAAGGGGGCTCATATGTATCATATCACGGGGTAGCTGATATTTACCGTCTTCCGAAGATCGCCGGTTACTTTTTTCAGTCCCAGAGAGACCCTGATGTGTACGGACCCATGGTCTATATCACTCACCAATGGGCGAATGCATTGCCTTCGAACACGGTCACGGTGGTAAGCAATTGTGAAGAAGTAGAATTATTTATAAATGGTACTTCCAGGGGCAGGATACCACCGAATAAAAATACGGAACTTCCCCACGGGCTTTTTCAATTTTCAAATATACCCTTTTCACCGGGAGAAATACGTGCTTTGGGCTATATGCGTGGTGTTCAGGCTGCATCACACACCCGTCATACCCCCGGTTCCCCTCTCAAATTATTGATGTATCCCGATACACTCACTCTTTATGACAGCGGCGATATGACCCGGATAGTTGTTGTGGTAGCGGATGAGTATGACCAGGTGATACCCCGGGCAAGTAATTCCGTGACCCTCTCGGTAAGCGGCCCCGGGGAATTCCTCGGGGAAAGCCCTGTTATTTTAGAAGACGGAAAAACAGCCTTTTATGTAAAAACCAGTGCTCGTCAGATTGGGACCATCACCTGCCAGGCACGTGCCCAGGGCATGACCCCGGCGGAGGTCACGATCGAAGTGTATCCGTCTCCCGGAAAGTACGATTTTTAGACCTGATTATTTTCCTTACGGGGTATTATGCGTCTTACATCCGCCTTTTCTCACTGAATCCTTGCACAGGTTGATGTGAAATCACATCGGGGTATAAATTCCCATCAGCCTTGAAACCACATCAACTCACTGAATCCGCTCACACATCGGTGCGGAATCGCAGGGGGAGATGAATTCCCATCAGCCTGATACTCACTTTTTAAAAAAAGCCTTCTTGCTTTGTGATAAATTCTATCCGGTTCCATTCATATTAATAAGAATCATGATGATTCATACTATTTTTATATAAAGGAAGGTAATATAATGAAAATGGAAAAAAATGGAAGGATTATCATATTGATGATAATTCTTGTGACCTTGACAGTTGTTACGGTCCATGCCCAGGATAAATTCCCAGGAGAAATGCCTGTGTACTCTGTAACCCGTGGAGGAATAACAGAGGACCAGGCGAGGGACTTATGTGATATTCTTGGTGTGGAAACCCGGCAGAGGAGTCTTGTTGATGAAAATGGCAGACTCTCGTTTATGGATCCGGAAAAATATCAATATGTGCCCACAAAGTTTGTTGGTGCCGGTGAAGCGGATGAAGATGGAAATGCAACGGTGGTTGAGGCTATTGACATTAAGGCTGCCCGGAGTATCCGGGCGTACCCCAGGGATAAAGCCCTTGCCCGTTTTAAAGCCGCCCTTGAGAGAACCGGGCTTCTCCCGGTGAATGCAACCTCCACCGGAAAGAATACCGAGTTGATTGTCTGTGATTATGAAAAGGAAAGTTATTTCAGAGTGGATATCGATACCACCCTCGAGTTCCGTCAATATCTTCATGATGTTCCTCTGACAGGACCCGGATCAAAAATGATCGCCGTATTCGATCCCCAAGGTGTTATTACAAATCTTCAGTACGCCAACAGAGAATTAAAAGAAGCGGGAACGGTCGCGATTTTGTCTCCCGATGACGTAAGAAAAATGTTGATGGTAAAATATGGCAGAGATCTTGCCATAGAAACCACCCTTGTTTATTTTTCACCTGCATTGAGCTATGTGAACACCAGAATGATTTTCCCTTATTATGAATGTTCTATCACCGAAAAATCCGATGACGGAGAAACACATTATCTCGATGAACTGGTTCCCGCCGTAAAAAATTCCCGGTATGTTCCTGTTGCGGCGATCGAAGCGTTTCAGGAAGGTGATGTCATAAAAGGAAAAGTGGAAATCAAGGGCGGTATTCCCCCTTACACCATACAGTGGAATATCGGCGGTAAATTCAAAACCTCCGGGAACGAGGTGATTGTCTACAAGCTGGATGCCCGGGACAAGGTGAAAGAACAGGAAATTTCCGCGACAATCACTGACCAGAACGGAATTTCAGTGTTAGCCAGGACAACGGTCGCGGTGGATCCGTCTCTCCTGACTTTCGTTGATTCGCCGGTCCTCAGCTTTTACAGCTACAGACAATTCGGCACGGAAAACGCCGTCACCAATCAGTTCGGCGATCTGGAGCAGGGGTTCGTGAATCAGATGAAGGCTGATGGGGTAACAAAGCGGTTTCAGTGGAAAGGTTTCAATGCCTGGGAACAAGATTTCAAATCACCCATGGATTATTATTATATTGATAATACCGACATTACTCTTTATGTCGGTCATGGTAACCCTAAATATTTCAAGTTCACCGATACCACACATGATGATAATAAACTCTATTACAATGACGCGGATAATGACTGGGGAGACAGAGACCTTGAATGGCTCGCTCTTTATTCATGCCAGGTATTGAAAATAGATTACGCACCCCTTTCAATCTTTGATCGTTGGAAACAGGAATTTGACGGATTACATATGTTATTGGGGTTCCATACAAATGCCCAGGCAAATTTTACCTTCACCAACGCCTTCGCTTCCAACATGGTAGACCACAACTGGACCGTCCGGTCCTCCTGGTTTAATGCCATTACAACAGATCAGCCATCAGACAGAGTTGGTGTGGTCATGGGTGCAGGGAGAATTGATTCCGAAGGGAACTGGATATGGAACTCAAATGATCATTTCTGGGGACACGGGAGTGTCGGCTCGGACATCACCAAGCCCAATATTGATTTCTACTGGGCGATAATTTGCTGGTAACAAGTGATTATTAGCCGGCAAACAGGGCTTTCCTGTTAAAAAGCAGCTATGAACTACTATCATGTAGTGCGGGGGTAGGTGCCATTTTGAATGGAAGGGAGGCTGGAATTTTTTTTCCAGCCTCCCTTCCTGTTTTTAGTATTACTATTTATTTTATTGCAAACAATCCACAATTATAATAGTATAGTACTCATCACACGCAAAACAATGCGTAAAAGGGGACTAATGCATTGCCGCATGATTTTTTCATAAGCTATACCCGCCGCGACCTCGCCTGGGCAGAATGGATTGCCTGGCAATTGGAACATGAGAACTATTCGGTTGAACTTGATGTCTGGGACTGGCATGCCGGGGACAATTTTATCAACAAAATGAACCGGGCACTTATTGATAATAAGTGCATTATTATTGTCCTGTCCCGGGCTTATTTTTCCTCTGTCTACACAAATGCCGAATGGACGGCAGTCCTGGCACAGATTTTTGCAGGGGGAGACTGCCGTCTTATTACCCTACGAATAGACGACTATGAACCCCAGGGACTTCTTAAGGCCTATGTTTTTATTGATTTACACGGAGTGAAGGAAAACCAGGCACGGGAAATCCTCATGAAGCAGATTAAAGGTGAACGGGGAAAACCATCAACCTCACCACATTTTCCGGGGCAATTGACTACGCAACCCCGGTTTCCCGGGGTCCTCCCTCCGGTCTGTAATGTCCCCTTTCTGCGAAACAACACTTTCACCGGCCGGGAAGAGATTCTCACAACCCTGGACGC
>JAFGRV010000339.1 GCA_016934975.1 Spirochaetales bacterium
GATTAAATAAGGATGAAGGATAATGACCGGCTATAAGTGGCAGTTATTTTCCGGAATACCTGGCAGAATAAAACGGAATATGCAGAATCAATGAATACTTTTTTATTCATATTTTTTTTCTAAATAAGCCACATAATCAAGGTTCTTTACATCTTCTTCGGAAAGAACACCACTCAATTCTTCTACTAAAGGTGAATACTGTCTTTTTGACTTATTTTCCGATACGAGATTTTTGAAATAATCCTCTACAAGCTTTGACAAACTCTTATTATTTTTCTTTGCATATTGCTTAGCCGATTGAATAACAGATTGTTCCAGTTTAAGTGTTAATTTTGTTTCCACATCAACCTCCTACGTATAAATATAATGCAATCAGTACGTATTGTAAAGGGATGTTTATTGGTTTTTGACAAACCGCTAAAAAAAGAGGAGTGCAAGTATCTGATAGAACATATTCTCAGAGAAAATGACAGGATTTAGAGATAAGAATTTAGATGGAACAGATGATAGTTGCACATATATTTGTCAGCCCCTACTACTCATTTTTTAGCAGTTAAAATCCTGGAAAAAATAGCAAATTTCCTGCCACTTTCACTCATTTTATCATCCAATCATACTATCTCTATCATCTCCTCCTCGCATGAAATAAGACACTATCATAATTCAGCGTAATCTCATTTCCCGTCGCTTTTAAACTATCGCGTATTGTTTCTCTTATCTGTGATTTGATATTGTCCGCCAGGCTGAGAAAATCCGAGAATGTATTAAAGAGTCCGGTATATTCTTCCGTCGGTTTTCTCGTTTCAATGTTCATATGTCCCATATTAATATATTAATTCTTATCCTGCAACAGATCTTGAAAAATCACCTCGTTATATTATGATATATGGGGAGCAGGTCATAATAGATGGGGAACATGAAATCTATGGTGCAGATGCTTTTATGGATTTCTTTCATCAATCTTTTAAAAATCCGGATCTTATAATGGATACCTTTTCATCACATTTTAAGACCACATTTACAAATGCTTTCATTGATTTTTATACCTATTTGCAGACATAACAGTACAGCATAGGTAATCGTCTTCATGTACTCACTTTACTCACGTCACAAAATCCCAACCGTGATCCGCCGGTAGAAAAAAATGAAAAACACGCATCAACTCTGAATTGATAGTATACAGGCTCTTCCGGTAGAGTTCTCTTTTGAAGAGAACAGCTGCTTTCCGGTACTCATAGAGGTGTCAGATTAAATGCTGGAAAAAAGTTAATGATTTATAGAAATTATTTAGTTTCTGTGTTACAATAGCTGAAAATCGCAGGTTATATTCCAGGATTTTTGATCCGCAGTACGTGGAGTTGGTCCGCCCCTCGATCTTGATTCATTAATTTTTTATAGAAGATTGCGGGCCCCGGGCTCACCCTGTGATAAATTAAGAAAAAAGTCACCTGACAGGGAGATATATCAATTCAAAATGGAATTATTGGAAATAATAAGAAAGGCCCAGACCGGTCCGGATCAAAAACGAACAGAATATTGCAAAAAACTGTTTGATATGTATAAAGAATTTATCATCAAACAATTTTTAATATATTCTCCCTATACAGAGAAGGAAAAAACGATAGAATTCATAACGACACTGGCACTCGAATTTTACTCGGTAATTAAAAATAAATTCCGGAATTTTAAAGTAAAAAAGCAGTATACCCGGGAGAAGCCGGAAGAGCATCTCTGGAAGTATTTTCAAACTGTGACCGACTCTACCATAGACCGTGCCCTGATTCATCTCAGTCATAATGAGGAAAATCAAGCTATAAGGAACAAGGCGGGAGAGATGATAAAAAAGAAATACCGGGACCAGATAGAGGCCCTCATCTCCGGGAGAGTGCGGAACAGTGCGACCCCGGGAGCAGAACAACTCAAGGGTTTTGAACTGGAAGAGTTTTGGGAAAACGAAACAAAAAGACTGGTGGACCGGTTCTACAACGATAAATTTGCTAAAATTACCATTCATTTTGAAAAGGACAACAGTAATTCCATTTTCCGCAACTATGTGGAAAAGGCAGTCAAAAATTTTCTTACAGATTATTACCGCGGCAAAAGCGTAAAAAAAATGAGACGTTTGCTTCTTTATAGAGATGACCTCCCTGAGACGCTTTTTACGACCTTACGAGATCTGAAAGGCCATGGAAATTTATTTTATTATAAAAAAAAGCAGGATTCCTTAAGCATCAGGGATATTCATAAGGCCTTGATGGTCATAAAATCTTTAAATCTCCCGGGGAAGCAGGTCCGGGAGGTAGATCATATTTTTAAGAAAAGCCGGAAACGTGCTGAATACCAGAGGATTATAGACAATATCGGGGCCTATATCTCGGAAAAGTGCCGGGACGAAATGTGTGAAAACAGGCTCACCCCGAGAATTATTAAAATTCTGCTCTACTCAGGCGACAGTGTTATGAAAAACAAACTCTCCTTTTCGGAAAAAGAAATAACTTTAGCCGGCAAAAGGCTTGAAAAATGTGTTATCTGTCTTGATATCGACGGGAGGGAGGTTTTTTACCGTAATTAATAGGGGGAAAGGGAGCGGAATATGGATGATGAACAAAGAAAATTAGTATACCAATTATATACGAAAGGCAAAGAAAACCTCTCGGGTTTCGATAAAATAATCATTGAAGCAAATCCGGAAATAAAAGGAGAGCTTGAAAAGCTGTATAATGTGGATGAAGAGCTTTACGAAGAGTGCGATAAACGGATAGAAAAAGCCCTTGGTAAAGAGAGAGAGAGTAAAAAAAGAGAAGGAGAACGGCATTATAAAATCTTTCCTCTATTAGCAGTCCCGGCCTCGGCAGCGGCAGGTGTATTCATTATTTTACAGCTGGTATTTTTTTTGAACACCCCGTCAGTTGCCTTAGGCAGTAAAGTCTCTCTCTTTATTACCAATCATGCCGATCCAGGCCATTTTATTGAATCAGGGAGCAGCTTCCGGTCCACCGACTCCCTCCAACTCGCCTTCCAGCTGCCCGTAAATGCGGAAGATATCCGGCAGGGAGTTATCTTTTCTGCCAGTGATACCGGGGAAAACCTTATTTTTTATCGTTACGACAGTCATCGGGACCGGCTGAATCAAAGGGAGAGGATCGTGGTTGCCGAAAAATTAAATCTGGCTGGTAAAAGTGACTATCTCTATTTCATCGCTTATTTTTCAGCCTCACCTTTCAGTGAGAAAGAATTGGTTGATACTATAACAAAACTTATCGTGAGTGAAAAAAAAGAAGCAGCGGGAATCCTTTTAAAAAAGTATAAAGCAGAGATCATCAACATTATATATCTCATAAGGACAAATGATTGATGAAAAAGATATTTTTACTCATATCCCTGATATTCCTTTATTCCGGCATTCTCTTTGCCGGAACGACAATTTTTAGATATGGTATTTTCGTTTCTTCGTCGAAAGGGTATAATGAAATTACCCTGACTCATGCAAATAGAGAGGTCCGGGAAGTCGCACGTCTTTTTAAGGAATACTGCAGATTGAATGATTACTGTTTCATGGAAGATCCCGGCAGGATTGAGCTGAATAGTGCGTTTGATCAGGCGGCTCAAAAAATTGCAAATCTGAATGATGTATATGAAACCCAATTATTTTTCTACTACTATGGCCACGGCCTCCCGGAGGGGCTGTTATTGGGAAATGAACTCTACGGTAAGGCGGAATTAAAAGAGCAATTGTCTTTCATCGATACCCGGGTCAAATTCATATTCCTCGATGCCTGTTCTGCAGAAGTCATGGGAACCGGAGATGCCCTTGATTTCCGGACCCAATCCGAGGGAACGGCATTTATCACCTCCAGCGGCTTGTTTGAGCAATCCTTCGCCGATATTTTTACTCCCATCCTGAAAGCCGGAATAATGGGGGATGCCGATGGGTTCATTCCCCCTCAGTTCGCCGCTTCCTTTTTTTATAATGAAATAATCACCAAGCTCAAGGGGGCGGAAAGAAGCTTTGTCCGGGATCTCTACGATTTTAAGGAATCCTATGACTTCCTGAGTGTTTCACCGCAACAGGAACTTGAGGTGAAACATATTTTTAATTCCCTTGGAATAGAAGAGATCCCGCCCCGGCTGGATTTCACCCGGCTGAGCATAGAGTTGCTCCCGGAACTAAAAAACAACCTGGAAAAAAAATTGATCCAAAGCGTCTATAACTATGACGACGTCTGTTACCTCGATAAAAAGCTTTCCTCCTATGAAAAAAAACAACTCATTTCCATATTGGAAAAAATCGGTTTTAAAAAAGATAATTTCGTCACCCTTGTGGAACTTTTCTCTTATATCCGGTTCAGGGTCACCGAAAAGGAGATACTCCGTCAAACACCCACAATAAATACCAATTATCTTTCCCGTAAAGAACCTGTCCGGCTCTCTTATACCGAGAATAAAATCGGTGTCATTTTAAAATACCCGGGGACCATTTTTGTAAACAGGGTCACTGATGAAAATCTTCTGGATCTGCTGGTTACGCTGACTCCACGCCTTGGTGACGATGTACCTACCCGGATTACCCTTTCCCCGGGCAAATACACCTTCTTTTTAAAGATTGATGATGTTAAATACGGTCTGGATATGGAGCTTTCCCCGGGGGATGATGACATTGTCCTGGATCCCGCAGACAAAACCTCACGGGTTCTCTACCGGGTAAAGGACGTTGATGAACGGGATTTCTTTTCCTATGGCGCCGGAATATCCGGATCTCAGTCTCTGGTAAATAACACATCCCTCAAAATGGGAATAATGCCCACAATCAGTTTTCAGTATAATTTCAATTTTACCTGGGGAATTATCGGTCTCGGAATAATAACAGGATTGAATTGGCAGACGACAAAAGATGATGTCACCGTTGCGTTTGATTATCTATATTGGCCCCTCGTTATCAATGGCAGATTTACCACCAAGTTCTCCCTTCCCTATTTCCTGTATCTTGATCTGGGAGCGGGATATGCCAGAGAACAGATTTTCCTTGGAACTTCTGCGGGAGCAAATGACTGGGGTAGTCGTTTTTATATGAGTGCCGGGATAGGCGGCGGGGTGAATTTATCCAAAAACATGAGCCTGGCTCTCAACACTCATATTGCCGGGGCAGTGCATAGTGCTGATAATTACTATATACTGCTCTTACCGGGCCTGGAGTTTCTAAATAAATTTTAAAAATTCGCAGTGAAAAAAAAGGAACGTATTATGCAAAAAAAAATAATAATCATTGTATGTTGTCTGACATTATTATTTGCCTGTAAGGAGCTTCCCGAACCGGATGATATAACTCCTGATCTGCAGGGGGATGTTTTCCTGGATAAATCTCCCTCACATTCTGTTTATGAAAACGGACAGGAAGTGACTATTTACTGGAATATGACTCCCGGCATATCCGATGATGTAAAAATAGAATTACTCAACGGGAGTCAAGTAATCCGGGTAATCATGAGAAAGACAGCGAATGATGGCGTATGTGCCTGGAATATATATAATCTGATTATGCAGGATGGTTACCGGATCAGGATCACTCTCCTCGATGGATTGTTCGCAGGTAAATATCTTGAAAGCACGGATTTTTTTATACGAGAACCCTGGTTGGACCTTGGTCTTGTTTCCGCCGAAGACTCCTGGGGCGCTTCCATTGTTATGGGGAATGATAACAAACCCTTTGTTATGTATCAGGATCACAATAATTGTATCACCGTAAAACACTACGATGGAGAAAAGTGGATTGATCTGGAAATAGAAGATAAAAATTATCCATTTTTAACCAACTATTTTTCCATGAATCTGACTGCTGCCGGGCAGCTGCTGGCTGTTTATACGAAAGATGGAGATACTTCGATTGTGAAACGCCGGGATCCGGGGGAAAAAAAATGGCAGTCTGCTCCTTTTTTAACAACTGGTCAGATGTCCTTTGGAGTATACATAGCCGAAAAGGAACCTGGTATCCCCATTGTTTCATTTGCCACGTTAACGGGTAATGGCACAACCCTGAAAGGTTCTTTTGATATTGGAGATCTTCATAAAATGATGATTCATCTTCGGGCCAGAATAAGTAATAACATTATCTGGGAAGATGGGGATCCATGGAAAGATTCGACCTATGACCATAATGACAGGTTATGGAGAGACGAAGGGAATGTTCTCCATCCTGTTTATAGCTTCGGGAGGGGAATAAAAATACTGGATAATAAATATTGGGTGCAAAAAATACTATATCCATTATATCAATCTCTTCAGAATGCGACACAGCCATTTGATTTCCCTGAGATTATAACTGAAAATATAAAACTTATTAAGGAACTCCAGATGGATTTCCATACATCAATTGCCGTGGATAATGATGGAAATCCTTACCTGGCATATGTTGACGGATCCTCTTTGGCACGTGGAATTAAGGTATGTAGAAAAAACAACGATAACTGGGAAGATATGGAAGGATATATCAGCGAATATAACAGCAACCAGGTTTCCCTGGCTATTAATCCGGTGAATAACTACCCTTTAGTAGCGTATAAACACCTGGATGCCAGGGGAAGCACCATCGTGAAAGCCTTCAACGGCGAATGGTGGCAAAACCTTGAATTCACCGGACATTCTATCGGGACTTACCCCGATTCTATCGGGACTTACCCCGATTCTATCGGGACTTACCCCGATTCTATCGGGACTTA
>JAFGRV010000032.1 GCA_016934975.1 Spirochaetales bacterium
AGAAAATAAAGTACTTTTTTTATCTTATGCGGAATCCCATTATCGATTCTCATGCTTAAAAATACCCAGTAATCGTTAAGATGGGAGTGGTGACACAAGAGGATTATTAAAATAGTCATAATGCGCCCCTTTTCATAGTAACAAATTTACTACTATTTTTTATGACATAACGTTTGTCAAAGGAGGAGGAAATGATAAGTCAGAAAATAAAGATTTATGCGATAGATGATGAACAGAACGTATTAAACATGATCGAAAATATCTGTGCGCCCCACGAGGTGAAAACAGAGTTGTATCCTGAAAAAGCGGTAGAAATGATTAAAAGAGAAAAGTTTGATATTTTTATTGTCGATTACCAGATGCCTGTTATGAATGGTATCGAACTCCTGGAAGTAATTAAGGAGATATATGTTGATGATGTGTATATTGGCATTTTCTGTACAGCCTTTGGTACAATTCATCTTTTTAAAGAAGAATTTACCCGGGATTTATTTTCATATTTTGTGGAAAAACCTTTTGATGCGGAAAGTTTAAAAGAGATTGTGAATCGATCAGTGGCAAAATTAATGAGAATGAGGCAAATGCAAAAATAGATCTATGTGATTGGAGTCATCGGACAACTTACAGCAGCCATTCCCGGGATCAATAAACCTCAAAACAATCCGGGAAAACAGAATCACTATTCAGAGTGACTCTTGTTTTTTTCTGTTATTTTTAGGGGATGGTTGCTGTCATATCCCGGTCTGCTATAAATTATAGCGGGCCGGTTTTTTTTATTATAAATTTACAGTATCGAATACCGTACATATTGTATAATTTCTGATTTCCTTATAAAATATGATAATGCTGTATAATACGCAGGAACTGGTTTCGGAACCGGTTCTTTACCCTCATTTTATAGGAGTGCTTATGAACATACGGCCTCGTACTTTACCTCCCGGTTGGTATCCCAGCTCTCAGGACCGGGTGGAACGTGTTATTATCGATTTTATGGTTGATCATACAGACATTGAGCAAACAATTTATTCCGGTATTGTTCCCCATGCCGGATGGGGTTTTTCAGGCTCGATTGCGTGTCGGGTCATAAGCCATCTTGACCCCGATATTTCTACGATTATTGTTGTTGGCGGACATCTTTCCCCGGGGAAAACAGTATTGGCTGCCTTCGAAGAGGGCTATTCTACTCCATTGGGAATTCTTAAAGGGGATATCGAGCTTTTAGGAGCAATACAAAAAGAAATGGACCTGACGGAAGATCTCTATTCAGATAATACTGTGGAAATTCAGCTGCCATTTATAAAATATTTTTTCCCGGATGTACATGTCCTGGGGATGCGCGCTGCTCCTTCAGCCATTGCTGAAGATCTCGGAAAAGTAATCTGTGAAGCAGCCCGTACTCAGGGGAAAAAAGTAGCAGTTATTGGTTCGACAGACCTGACACATTATGGCAGTAATTACGGCTACGCTCCCAAAGGATCCGGTGCAGGAGCAGTAGAATGGGTAAAAACACAAAATGATAAGAAATTCATCGATGCATGTCTTGCCATGGATAGCGAACTGGCACTTTCCTCTGCACAGAAGGATAAATCCGCATGTTCGGCAGGGGGTGCTGTCTGCGCAATGAGTTTTGCTCATGCTATGGGCGGAGAAAAAGGTCTGCTTCTGGAATATAAAACGAGTTGGGATGTTCAACCCTCTGAATCTTTTGTCGGGTACGCAGGTATTCTCTATCCAAAGACGTCGTCTTAACCCAAAGACCTCGTTTTGGACAAGGTTCCGGAATTTTAAAAAAGAATCTCATAAAAGATAAATTATTTTCCATAACTTTGAAAAAAGCCGGGAATTAATTGAGTTTCGGAGGTTGGATATTAAAAAATAATCATAAATATATAATTCTTTATTGAATTTAATCCTAATAGTAGTAAAATTATATATGAGTGGGGAAGAATATTTTATTACGAGGAGGATGTAATGAAACGATTAATTATTGTAATAATAGTGGTTCTTTATTTATCAATTCCTGTTTTCTCCCAAACGATGACGTATGATGATATGGTTTCTGATTTTGAGGCCTTCACCGAGGGGGTTGCAACAACACTCCCCTTTAATTCTGTCATGGGTTTAAACTGGTCCGATGCATATATCGGTAATTTTCCGCATTTCGGTGTTGGTGTCACAGCAGGAATTGCCTTTATGCCCTTTGGAAGTCTGGAAGATACCCTTGGCGGTCTCGGTGTCGATTTGAATGATATTGATAATCCCGAGATAAAGGATATGCTCGAAGGCCTCGGAATGCCTTTTCCTGCAATCGCTCTGGAAGGACGTGTCGGAGGATTCGGTCTTCCCTTTGATATAGGGGCTAAAATCGGCTTTTTATCACCGGACCTGGACATACCATTCATGCAGGGGATTGTTCTGGATTATCTTCTTGTCGGAGCTGATGTACGATTCAGGCTCCTGAAAGGAATGCTGGTGGTTCCGACAGTTTCCGTAGGTGGAGGATTTACCTATCAGTATGGATCCTTTGACATGCCCGGAATGCTCGGCGGAGACCAGGAAATAACGAAACTTGCAGGAGGTCACAGTTTAACTCTTACAGACCCCGCACTTAATTTTAACTGGAAGACCTTTGTTGTAGATCTTAAAGCCCAGGCAAGCTGGAATTTATTTCTCCTGACACCATATGTCGGTGCAGGTGCATCATATGCACCCTACGCGGAAGCCGGGGGCGGTTTGAAATCAAGCGTACAATTTGACGGACATGATATAACCCAAGAAGAAATTGACATGGTGAATGACTTTTATCCCGATGGAGAAGCCCCTGACCTTACGGATGGTCAGATACTGGTGAGCGCATCCACACCTGCTGCCTGGTCCATACGTGCATTTGGTGGTGTTTCACTGAATCTTGCACTTATTAAATTCGATATTCTCGCTCTCTATAATTTTGCCAGCGGTGGATTCGGAGCATCATTAAACCTGAGATTACAGCTGTAAACATACTATAACTACTGCAAGAAATAGAAAGCCGCCCTGTAAACAGGCGGCTTTTTTTTATCCCGGGGATTGGGTTGTGGGATCCAGGCCAAAGCTGTGTTTGTACAGCCTTCTGATGTAGAGAAGATACCATCCGTAAAAGAACCTGTGATCAGTGCTGCTAAACCTTGACTCCTGCATTTTCATAACATACACTAGTTATGGAGATGAAAAAAAAGCCCGGAATCATTATTCTCTTTTTTGCTCTTGCACTTATTATTGGCTTTATCGGTTTCACTATGTTTGAGGTGTATCTTACCGTTAATAAGGAAATTAGTCTGGCTAAAAAAGCACCTGAACTGGATACTCCGGCCATGATAGAAGAAAATGAAAAAAAGGTATGCTGGATAAAGGGAGTTTTGAAAGTAGATGATCCGAATAAACTTGTTTTATCCCCGGGAGGGGAAATACCTTGTGTCTATTATATCTTCAATGTTGAATACGCAACCTATGACACAGATTCGGATGGGGATACACGTAAGACATGGCACACATCGGAAAAAAAAGAAGACTTCGCCGGTATCCCCTTGATTGTAAAAGACGAAGAATATACGATTCCAAAGAAAGAGGAGTGGGTCCGTGGTGAACTTAAGGAAAGTCTTTCCGGAAATAAGACCCAACATGGAACAGAGTACAGGTATAGTGAGTATATTATTCCCGATAAATCATCAGTATGGGTCCTCGGAATCCCGTACAATAAGAGAATCGAGAAAACGGAAATCGGATTTATCATTACCATGAACACCCCGGATAAATTTATCGAGGAAGACACCACTACATCAATTGCACTGATCATTATTGCATGTGTATTCATGTGTCTTGCCCTTTTTTTTGCCGGGCTTTCTCTATGGATAATCATGAAAAAGTAATAGTAACAGACCCGGGAAAACAGCAAATCAATTGATTCGTATCAGGTAAAACCCCGATTGCGTTTTTCTCTTCCGGATGGTTTAATTATAGAGGACCCCTGAAGGAGGAGAAAGTATTATGAAAAAGTTAGTTGCTGTTATTTTTCTCATTATTTTATCAATGTCCGTATCTGCGCAAACGGTAAAAGTGAAATACTTATGTGGTGAACCTACTGTTTTTTTCTATAAAATCAGACCGTTTATCAGTATTGTAAATGCGGGAAATGAATCCGTTTCCTTATCCGGCTTAAAAGTACGCTATTATTATACCAAGGAAGGATATGTTGCGCAGAAGCTCACATACGACTGGACACCAATAACCGGGGTTTCCAGTACCTTTCATGACGGATACCTGGAAGTCTCCTTTAGTTCCGGTTCTCTTGCTCCCGGGGCAGAAACAGGGGGAATACAGGTACGGATTGAAAAAGAAGGGGGCGGATATTTTGATCAGTCAAATGATTACTCCTTTGGTCCGGAAATCCTTGAATATACCGAATATGAGAAAGTGACCGTATACCAGGGAGGAAACCTCATCTGGGGAGTAGAACCCCCCCCATCCCCTGAACCGACACCCGCCCCGCCCTCCGGGGATGACTGGCTTCATACCGAAGGGAACAGAATAAAAGACAGCCATGGCAATACTGTACGCCTGACCGGAATTAACTGGTTTGGATTTGAGACACAGGTAAACGGATTTTATAATTTTGATAATGTAAACTGGCGATTTGCTTTGGAGACCATGACAGAACGGGGCTTTAATCTGCTGCGTTTGCCTATTTCCGGTGAACTTCTTGCAGAATGGCGGGCCGGGAGTGATCCCCTGGTAAACCACGTGAATGGTGAAGTGAACTGGGAGATTGATGGGATTTCAAGCCTTACTCTGTTGGACCGTACCATCGAGTATTGTAAGGTCCTTGGTATGAAGATTATGTTTGATATGCATGGGTATGCGCGGTCCCAGAATGAGAGTGTCTGGTACGAAAGCAATACGGTGAGCCAATTCCAGACGGCCTGGAGATGGCTTGCCGCCCGGTACAGCAAAGATGATACAATTGTCGCAATGGACCTCTTTAATGAACCCCATGGCCAGCCTTTCGGAAATAGCACCTCTGCTGCGAAATGGGACGGATCTTCCGATAGCAATAACTGGCGAAAAGCGGCAGAAGATGTTGCCCAGGTTATACTTTCGGAAAATCCCAATATTCTTATCATGGTCGAAGGAATTGAAACCACCCCCATGGAAGGATACACCTACGCGTCGACAGATAAATATACCTACAATTATAACTGGTGGGGCGGCAATATCCGGGGAGCCGCAGATTATCCCATCAACCTTGGTTCTCATCAAAATAAACTTGTTTACTCGCCACACGATTATGGTCCGGATATTCACCTTCAGCCCTGGTTTCAGAATGGGTTCGACAGTCAGAAGCTTTATAATGAATGCTGGTATCCCAACTGGTTTTACCTTGTGGAGGAGAATACGGCTCCCGTCCTCATCGGTGAATGGGGGGGGAAGCTCGGAAACGCGAACAACAGACTATGGATGGAACTTCTCTCGGATTTTATCACCGATGAGAATTTGCATCATACTTTCTGGAGTTTTAATCCCAACTCGGGGGATACCGGGGGGATTATGCTCGATGACTGGAATACTGTTGATGAGACAAAATACAATATCGTAAAGCAGACCCTCTGGAAAAACGGAAGCGGGAAGTTTATCGGACTGGATCATGAGATTGTCCTTGGCAAGGGCAATACCGGTACGTGCATCGGCCTGGAATCCGGTATTTCCACACCAACACCTGAACCGACTGCCACCCCAAATCCGACGACGCCGCCGGTTCAGACCGCTACACCCGGACCGGGTAATAATCTTGGGGATGTGAATGGGGATGGAACCGTGGACATCGTGGACGCCCTTCTTACCGCCCAGTATTACGTCGGTCTTGATCCGGCCGGATTTGATCCTGCCCTGGCGGATACGAACTGCGACAATAGTATTGATATCGTGGATGCCTTGCTGATTGCCCAGTTCTATGTGGGTTTAGTGACGGGATTTTGCTAGGTGGAGATTTTGTGAAGATCTAAAAAATGGTGAATATACTCATGGAAAATTAGTAAAGTCGGATTAGACAATTGTCGCAGTAGATGATATGTTGGTGCTTTAGGATGTATATGTGATGATACTACTCCCTTTTCACCCCATCAACCTCAGATAATCTATTTTTATTTTTTTTATCTACGGGAATTTATCTGTTTTTTTATATCTATCGGTTTTTAAAACAAGGTGAATTCTTTTATGTCTCATTTATACCAGGAGTTGGTATATGTATGCGATAGTTTTTGTATTACTCCAATGGGATGACATAAGCAGAGCCAGCATTTGAATTGCCATCAACATTATCACCTAAAGCCCCGACGACAGCTGTACTTCCATCGGAAGAGACTGCTACACTCCAGCTAAAGTAATCACCGGCAATGCCGTCACTTGGAGTAATCTTAGTTTCTATGGACCAATTTGAGCCTTTATAAAAATAAACAGAGCCAGACGTTAAATTATTATTATTATAAGCCCCGACAACTACTGTACTGCCATCCGAAGAAATCGCCACTCTATTACCAAAGAGATCACCTTCCGATCCATCACTTGGTGTAATCTTAGTCTCTGTCTCCCAGTATGAACCGGTGTAAATATAAATGGAGCCTGAATCCGAACCATTGTCATTTTTATAACGAGCTCCGGTGATTATAGTACTTCCGTCCGAAGAGATTGCTGCCTGGACACCAAAATTATCACCGGCAGTGCCGTCACTTGGAGTAATCTTAGTTTCTATGGACCAGTTTAAACCATTATATACATAAACACTGCCGGATGAGTCACCATTGTTATTATCATCATCATAAGCCCCGGCAACAATTGTGCTTCCATCAGCAGAGATTGCCACGCTAAAGCCAAATCGATCACCTTCTGCGCCATCATTCGCTGTAATTTTTTTTTCGATTGACCAGTCTGTTCCATGATATACATATACGGATCCTGATAGGGAATCATTATCATCATCACCATGAGCCCCGGCTACAATTGTACTCCCATCAGCCGAGGTAGCTACACAAATCCCAAATTGGTCATTTGTAAAACCATCACTTGGTGTGATTTTTGTCTCTGCTCCCCAGTTTGTTCCATCGTATATATATATGGAACCCGAATATTCCCCATTATCATCATCATAATAATCTCCAACGACAATTGTACTGCCATCGGAAGAAATTGCCACACTAAAGCCAAAACGGTTGTTTTCTGCGCCATCGCTTGCAGTTATTTTTTTTTCGATTGACCAGTTTGTGCCGCGGTATACATATACTGCTCCCGGCCCTGAAGCATTGTCAAAAGCCCCGACAACTACCGTACTGCCATCCGAAGAAATCGCAACACTCCTTCCAAACCTATTTTCCCTATAACCGTCACTTGCAACAATTTTTTTTATCAACCTTATAGTATCACTTGTCCCGTATTTATGTGCGTCATTGTCACGAAACTCACCGTATACTGTTTTTATCGCAATTCCGGGGGTGAGATCCCAGGCTTTGTTTTCTGCATAGGTTTCCCAGGATGCGGTGTTTAGTTCCTCCGGAGTATTACCAAAGCGCATTTCCGTTGCACCGGTGATGTTTATCTGTAATATGACAGATTCCGTGAGGGTATTGGAATTATCATTATTAATAACAAAATTTCCTTCCATAACTGCAGTAAAATTTGCCTGAATAACGGCATTTCCCGATGTTAAGGTCACGGTTGTGACTGCATTATTGACATTATCAATCCGGCAGCCTGATCCGGATAAAACTTCCCAATTTTCAAAAATTCCGTTTTCATCCGGGAGTGCGGTTATGGTTAATGCTTCATCCTCGTTTATGGTAATTTCACCATTGGGGTTGGTCGTCCCGTTTCCCTGGTGCAGAATGGTAAGATTGAAAGTAATAAAAGCAGGGATGCAGGAGAATAGAGAGAAAATGATAAATATGATAATGCTTATTGGTAAGGCATAATTATTATTTTTTTGGTTCATTTATTTGCTCCTTTTTAATGGAATGGGTGATGAAATACCGGCACTGATTCCTTTTTTTTGATTTTATTGAGCTTTTCTAAATAACATTATTTATAGAAGCTGAGTTTATAATTTATCCTGATCTTACATCATTTTGTTAAATAAATCAATTAAGAAATAGTTATCTGAAACCTTTGTTTTAGAATGCATAGCTTTCGATAGATATAAATCAATATTTTTAAAAAAAAATCCAATAATGTGAATGCGCCACGATTTTTATGTAGTTATTAATAGTGAAAACTATTTTATTTATAAAAATAGTAAACTTGATAAAAAAAAAGGAGAGTGTTATGTCAATAACTAATGTTCATGATTTCCATTTTGTTATGGACAGGGGAATGAAAGATAAACTTCGGAACCTGGGGTGTGTTATAAAATCTACGAGTTTATCCGGAATAATAGTTACGATACTGAAAACGCTCATTCCTGTAATAAGGAAGGAACATAAATGGGGAGAGCAGAGAATGAGTAGATATAAGGCTGTATGCAGTGATGCAGAGGAAATACGGGATCAATTGAGACTGATGCACAATCCATGTTTATGACCATATCATATTTGCTGTATTTATGTAAAACCTATCTGTCTACCCAATTCAATGGTGTGCCAGTCTCATAATGAGAAAGTTGCACATGCTGCAACTTTCTCAAGTTCACGTGTATATTCAGGATGAACTTTATCGAGAGTTGAAATTGTTACACCAGGATTTGAATTCTTATAGTATTGGGCAGTTGGTGCGTGAGTTTATTGATTTTTTTTTGGGTTTAGTGGTTTGCGATTATTCCTGATATTCTTGTTTTTTTACAAGAATATCAGGAATAATCGCCAAACGCAGGTTCGCGTGAAATCATTAAGCTTTCACAACTACAACCTCGTCATAAATTAATTATTTAGGTTGCGGGCGCAGCCTGCGTAATGTATAAGAATGAGGTTTTTGTGGAATTGGAAAAAGTATTTGTTCGCTGGCGATCAGAGGCTAAGGAAGTTCGGCAAACACCTCGTGAGTTTAGACGACATTTGTGGCGGATCATTAGGTTTTTACCAGGTAAAAATAGGTTGATTACCGTTTATAATAATCAGTTTTCTCCATTCTGGATCTTACGAATATAAAACCAAGCAACTACATAAAATTCAAACCCTCAAACCCACCACTTCATACCTTTACGAGAGAGTGGTATGCAGATAAACATCATTTATATTATTGTCAAAGCTTAGTGTTTTGATGCTTTTTATATTTTAAAATTACCTGCAATACTTATAAAATTGATTTAAAATACTACGGTCAAAACATTATAAACCTGGCGTACGTCTGCGGTAGGTATTCCCCGGTGCCGGCGTATGTGAAAGTTTCCGGAAGTCAAACCCTTGCAACCCTTAGATAAATAATGTATTATCCCGCCATGTTAGTAAATGGAACACATTACCGGACTGTCTGGTTAGAGGGCCAGGTAGTAAAAATGATTAATCAACCTCTTATCCCCCATGATTTTAAAATACATCTTTGTATGAATCATAAGGAAACTGCTGTGGCGATCTCCACGATGATTATTCGTGGTGCCGGTGCAATCGGTGCAGCAGCAGGCTATGGACTTGCCCAGGCGGCCCTGGAGGCTCCTGAGGATGATTTTTCAGCTTATGTGAAAGATGCCTTTGAAACAATAAAAAACACACGGCCGACTGCTCAGAACCTGTTCTATGCCCTGGAACGCGTCAATAAAGCGATCCTCCGGTCCTCTTCTCCGGAAACCGCACGGCAGAATGGGGTAAACGAAGCAGAAGCAATCGCGGATGAAGATGCAGCCTCGTGTAAACGAATAGGGGAACTCGGTGAAGCCCTTATAAAAGACGGATTCCGGATACTAACCCATTGTAATGCAGGGTGGCTGGCATTTGTCGATTGGGGAAGTGCGATCTCTCCTGTGTATTCTGCGAAAAGGTCCGGAAAAAAAGTATTTGTCTGGGTTGATGAAACCCGTCCCCGCTGCCAGGGTGCCCGGCTTACTGCCTGGGAACTTCTGGAAGAAGGGGTTGATAACGCAGTGATCGCGGATAATGCTTCCGGTTATTATATGCATAAGGGTGAGGTTGATATGGTCATTGTCGGCAGTGACCGGATTGCGGCAAATGGCGATGTTGCAAATAAAATCGGAACCTATGAAAAAGCTGTTTTAGCCAAAGAGAATAATATACCCTTTTATGTAGCCGCCCCCACATCAACAATCGATTGGAACTGTCCCACTGGTGAGAGTATTCCCATAGAAGAACGGGGAGAGGAAGAGGTTCTTGGGATTTTCGGAAGGGATGAAAACAATGAGGTGAGAAGAGTTTTCATTACACCCAGAGGCACGAAAGCACGAAATCCGGCTTTCGATGTTACCCCTGCAGGTTATATCACCGGAATAATTACCGAAAAGGGGATTATAAAACCGGGTGAACTGCGTAAAGCGAAGGAGAATGTGAAATAAATCCTTTTAAAATTTAGAGTTACCATACTTGACATTACAATTTTATTTGGATATTGTAATACAAAATTGAATAATATAATCTGGAGGTAGATTGTGGCTATAAATCGTTCTGCTATAAAACGACAGAAGCAGAGTGAAAAACAACGATTACGGAATAAGATGATTAAGAGCAGGATAAGGTCTTGTATACGGAAGGCTCGGGAAGCAGCTGCTGTTAATAATTCGGAGGCGGCTTCAAAAATTTTCGAGGAATTTAGAGGTCTTATTGACCGTGCTGTTTCAAAAGGTATTTATCATTTAAATAATGCAGCTCGAAAAAAATCGAGAATGTATGCTATGGTAAAGAAAATTGCTCAAACACCACAAGAGAAATAATCGTAATTTTTCACTCTGAAATTGTATACAAATGAATCTTGTTGCTCACGTCTTAATCAGAAATGGATTTCATTGGATTCATTTCAGGATATAAGTATCAAACTAAAGCTGGTGCTTATACGTTACTGTGTTACCGAGGTATAGATTCATTAATCGATATGGAGTTTTATTTATTTCTGAATTGAATGGAAGAAATTGAGTGTTTAAAACTCCCATAGCTTATTTCGAAAATTACTTTTTTTGTGAGTGGCTCATAATACAGACTAATAATTTAGGCTGTCCAATAACTCCATTTTTAGTGGAATTGCTTTCAAGCAACACTATAAATAGTGTAGTTGTATCAAGGTACACCCCATATATCACGGATGGATGTTATTGAACAGCCTTGTTTATCCTTTTTACTCAAAGGAGGTTGCGGGACAACCTCAATTGGTATCCGGTGAGATAATATGAATTATAAACTCAACTGTTTAGAGTTTGTCATTTTCCGTCACTCCATCAGTATTCTTAAGTACGCCTTTCTTATGGAAGGAATAGTAAAAGGAAATGACAATCACCTGTTTAAAACAACAATCGGATTTCAAGGAAGTTGAAAACCTTGCTGCGATCGGAATGGTACTTCCTGATTAGTAAAAGACCACCTGCAAAGTCCGTTCCGTGAACGGCGGTGGCTTTTTCCAAATCAAAAGATGTACCTTTGATATACAACAATAGGAATTCGACAAAGTCGAAAATGTAGAAGGCAAAGCCTTCAAAACAATGAAATATTGGTAAACATGGACCACCCCCAAAGGAGGTGGCTTCCTTTTGATAGTGAAT
>JAFGRV010000340.1 GCA_016934975.1 Spirochaetales bacterium
GACTAATGTTTGGTTGCGGCTTGCTGCGATGGGGTATAACAGAATCGAGTACCCTCGAACGACTAGGGATAGCAAAAGAAAAAAAAATAATTCACCCTGCAAGCTACACTGATTTTAAAAACGCCTTTGATAACCTCTGGGATCTCCGCTTTCACAGACAAATGAGTTCATTTACCAGATTAAGTAAGGTTGATGATACTGTCTTTCTCTCCGAATTAAGCCGTGAAGAGAAGAAAATGCTGCAGACGACCCGGGATCATATTAAGACTTTGGCTGCCCTATTGGATCATGACTTCTTGGGGCAGGGGATCTAGGGGAGGAGCCGGCTCGGAGGGAATGTCATATTGAGACTGCTAAAATTAAAGGTTTGTATTGAAAAATATAAGCAACTATGTCACAATTCAATAGAAATACTTTAAAGGAGTATCACATGGGAATCCCGGCAAAAAAAGAAGATCATCATTTTACCTACAAAGAATATAAAACCTGGCCTTTGGACGAACGTTGGGAGTTGATTGATGGTGTTGCCTATGATATATCCCCGGCTCCTTCACGGCATCATCAGCAAATATCAAGAAACCTGGAGTTTCAAATTTTCAGCTTTCTCCAGGATAAACCATGTGAAATATACAATGCTCCCTTTGATGTTTTTCTTCCGGAAGGTGATGAGGCCGAGGATGATGTTGCGACAATTGTACAGCCTGATATTGTTGTAATTTGTGATAAAAATAAACTGACTGAAAAAGGGTGTCGCGGCGCGCCGGATATTGTTGTGGAAATCATTTCTCCTCATACCGGAGCACGGGACAAGAAAGAAAAATTCGCCCTTTATGAAAAGCACGGGGTCAAAGCCTACTGGATTGTAGATCCTTCGGACGGAACTATCATGGTCTTTATGCCCGGTCCTTCGGGGATCTATGGAAAACCCCAGGTGTTTACGAAAGAAGAAAAACTGACGACCCCCCTCCTGGAAGGGCTGGTGATAGATCTGACAAAGGTCTTTTAGTTTTTTATGACCTTTATTAATATGTGACAACAATTCTGATAATTATCACATTATTTCCGGCAGGAAGAGACGTATGACACAACCGGAACTGGGAAAATACCTCCGGGGCGCAGCAACCGGCCTTCGGGGAACAATCGATGCGGGAGAATTAAGATAAAATGAATTGTTTTTAATCTCTTTTTACTATAAATTTATAATACAGGAGGTAGAAGTATGGTAGAAACAGTAAACGCAATCTATGAAAACGGTATGTTTAAACCTCTGGAACATATTCATATAGTGAATGGACAAAAAGTAAAACTTATTATAGAAACAGAAGACGTGACATCTGCAAGTGATATTTTGAAATCAGCAGCAGATGTTTATACCGATCTTTCCAAAGAAGATATATCAGACATCGAAGATATTGCATTTGACCGTAAAGATTTTTTTGCATTGGTTTGAATAATTTTTTAATCCTCGGGGAGGGGAAATCCTGATTTTGATCTCCCGATTAGCAGGAAAAAATTTAATGCAGCTCGCCGAGGTGAAGAGTCCCGACAGTAATCGGGGCGTAGAGTGGTTCTATTACGGATTTTTTCAATTATTTATAACACGATGAATACCATCTCTTTATATTGGTTTATGAAAAAAAAACTAAATAAGTATGCTTTCCTCTACTCCGATTTTCCTTACTCACCATAATTGTAATTGATATTTATCTGTATTTCCGCTAAAATAATTATAACAGGATGAATAAACATGACAATTAAAGAAAATAAACTCACCTTATCACAATTGGAACAATACCTCTCCAAAGCTGCCTGGATACTCAAAGGCCCGGTGGATGCATCTGATTTTAAGGTATACATATTCCCTTTACTCTTTTTTAAACGGATATCCGATGTCTATGACGAGGAATTTGAAACAGCTCTGGCTGAATCCAAAGGTGACAGCGAGTATGCGTCTCTCCCGGAATTCCACCGGTTTGAAATTCCAAAAGGCAGCCATTGGAACGACGTGAGAGAAAAAACAACACATGTGGGTCTTGCCATTGAAAAGGCCTTGCGGGCTATCGAAAAAGCAAACCAGGACTATTTATATGGTATTTTCGGTGACGCCCAGTGGAGCAACAAAAATAAACTCCCGGATAAATTATTAAATGATCTTATCGAACATTTCTCACAATATAATCTTGCTCAAAGCAATGTCGATCCCGATATGCTCGGCCAGGCTTTACTGGAAATGGACCTCCTGGAAGCAGTCATCGGCCTTGGCTCGAATATTTTTTACGGCACACAACTCGCCGCATGCATCATGGTCTTTACACAAAAAAAGCCTCCCCGAAAAAAAGGAAAAGTACTTTTTATCGATGCATCAGACCAGATACGGACAGGCCGGGCGCAAAACTTTCTGGAGCCGGAGCATGTAAAGAAGATATTTACCTGGTATAAAAACTATAAAGACGTGGACAATTATGTAAAAGTGGCATCCACGGATGACCTGAAAGAAAACGATTACAATTTAAACATCCCTCTCTACGTGGAAAAAATCATCGAAGATGACTTACCTTCTGTAGAAGAAGCGCTCGCCGGGTTAAAAGAAGCCTGGGATGAAAGCTTAAAAGCAGAAGACCGGTTTAAGAAGATACTAAAAGGATTTATAGAATGATTTTAGAAGATATAAATAAGCTATTACAAAAAGGCGAAGGAATAAGGGTTGAATATAAAACAGCAGAAAAGGGAATTCCAGGGGATTTATGGGAAACAATTGTAAGCTTTAGCAATACAGATGGTGGTATAATTTTTCTGGGAGTGAATGACGATGGTGAAATCAGAGGAATAAATCCTGAATTTATATCAAAATACCAAAAGGAGATTGTAACCAATCTTAAGAATGATCAGAATATCAATCCACCACTTTTTCTTATGCCATCAGAATTTAAGCATCCGGAGGGTATCATCATCTATATACAAGTTCCGGCGAGTTCACAAGTTCATGATCATGCTGGAAAAATATATTACAGGGAGGCTGATGCCGATCTGGATATTACTAAAAATCAAAAACAAATAAGTAGTTTATATTTACGAAAACAAAATATTTTTACAGAAACATTAATTTATAAACATTTAACTATTGATGATTTAAATGACAATTTATTTGATAAAGCCAGATCTATAATTCGTGGTTATCAGCCCCACCATCCCTGGATAATGGCGAATAATGAACAGATATTACATGAATCTTCGCTCTATAGAAATGATTATATGACTGGCGAAAAAGGACTCACTTTAGCCGCCGCACTTATTTTTGGAAAAGACACAACGATTCACAACATATTACCGGCATATAAAGTCGAGGCTATGGTGCGAAGAGTAAATCTTGACCGCTATGATGATAGAATAACTTTGAGAACTAATTTAATTGATACGTATCTACACTTAATTGATTTTGTGAAAAAACATCTTAACGAACATTTTTTTACAGAAGATGGCCAACGAAAAGATTTAAGAGAATTGATTTTTAGAGAAATCATCGGGAACCTTATTGTACATCGCGAATATACGCAAGTTCTTTCCAGTAATTTTATCATTTATAAAGATAAAATTGTTGTCACTAATCCTAATAAAGCACTTTTTCATGGACCTATAGACAGTAATAATTTTAATCCATTCCCTAAAAACCCCAATATTAGAAAGTTTTTTACTGCTTTCGGCTGGACAGATGAGATAGGTTCGGGAATACGAAATACAAATAAATATCTTAGTTATTATATTCCTGGAGCAAAACCAATATTCTATGAAGATGATCTTTTTAAAACAGAGATTCCAC
>JAFGRV010000341.1 GCA_016934975.1 Spirochaetales bacterium
ACCTGACTCAACACCTGACTCAACACCTGACTCAACACCTGACTCAACACCTGACTCAACACCTGACCTAACACCTGACCCAACACCGGATCCAACACCGGAGCCGACAACAAACCCGACACCCGAAGTATATGTCTCTAATATCAGTCAAAACAGTCAATTGGAAACCGGATTTATAATAGGCACAGCTAATGATACCGGTACTATTATAGCGGTGGAGGTACAGTTTGATGGAAGCGCTTATACTACCGCATCAGGTACGACAAGTTGGAGAATGGCCATTCCGACAGGAGCATTAACATGGAAAAAGGGAAGTCATCATACCATTAATGTACGATCAAGAGATGATAGCGGACTCTATTCGGCTGTAGTGAGTACCACTGTAATAAAGGCAACCAACAAGGACGTAAACGGGGATGGTTACGCAGATGTAGGTGCTGGGGCTATTGAATGGGTCTACGATGGAACAAACGATGCCACTGGACGTGCGTATCTCTACTATGGTACCGGAGCAGGGGTAT
This sequence comes from Spirochaetales bacterium, assembly GCA_016934975.1. GTDB lineage: Bacteria > Spirochaetota > Spirochaetia > SZUA-6 > JAFGRV01 > JAFGRV01. Next base: position 522 of record JAFGRV010000341.1, read on the forward strand.
CAGGTACTCCTGCTACAATCATAACAGGTGATGTAGCAGGCAATTGCCTGGGTCATACAATGACCTTCGGTGATCTGAATGGCGATGGATATGCGGATTTTATCATCGGATCTATGCATCCTGATGATGCAACTTTTTGGGGTAAAGTACACATATTTTATGGCAGCACTTCAGGAATACCCAGCGGCTATGCCGGATCGGCTGATTTTATACTCTTAAGTGAAACTGATGAATGGTGGTCATTCGGGAGTTCACTTGCAACAGGTGATGCAAATAATGATGGATATGATGATCTTGCTGTAGGAAACTATGATATGGGTTCCAGCTCTAGAGTACATATATTCTTTGGAGGATCGGGAGGCATATCAGGCACATCACCCAAGCGTGCTACATTAGCGGACATTATTATCACCGGTAACTTTATCGGATCATCAATTTCCTTTGGAGATGTAAATGGAGACAGTTATGAGGATATGGCCATTGGAGCACTTTATGCCGATTCGAGAACCGGACGGGCATATATCGTTTATGGTACTATAGGCGGCATACCCGGTGGAAGTGTGACTGGAATTCCTAATACGACGACATTTATCGGAGAAACCACTAATAATGATTTTGGCAGGTCTGTATCTCTGGGAGATATAAACGGAGACGGTTATGCAGATATCGTCATTGGAGCTAATGGTTTTAATAATAATCAGGGACGGGTCTATATATACCATGGCTCTTCCGGCTTTATAAGTTCACCTGCAAATGTTAATGCATCAGCTAATCTGGTTATAGACGGATTAACGGGAAGTTACCACGGATGGCAGGTTGCTCTAGGTGATGTTAACAGGGATGGTTATAAGGACCTTGGTATATCAGCATATGGATATAATGCTGGTCAAGGCCGTGTCTTTGTTTATCTCGGAAGCGGCACAGGATTAACCACGCCTTCGGATAAAGCTTATACAGGAACAAGTGATCTGGGATGGGGAATCGGATTTACCGACTTGAATGGTGATGGTTATGCGGATTTTCTTGTTTGTGAACCGGATTACGGACGAATCTTCATTTATAACGGCAGCTTGACAGGTACGAGTGGTACGGCAAATGCGACCATATTGGCAGAAACAGCGGATACCTGGTTTGGAGTTAGTATAACGACTAATGCAGGTCCCGTATGGTGAAATTTGTGCACAAGCAATATAATTTTTGCTAAGAAATGAGGTGAAGCAATAGATACTTGTTTTGGAAAATGTGTGACGCCGTGATTGTACTCAGAAAATGCAAGTAAAAATTATAAATTCTTGCAAGCTCTATGTATGATAATATCAACATAGAAAAAATAGTTTGATTTTTTCTCATGCCTTTGACTATACTTTTTACATAAGGAGTAAATTCATGAAGAAAATCGTCATACCTATTTTTTTAATGATTCTCATTTTATCTTCTTACCTTGTTTTTAGTGACACCTCACCAATTATTTCCCAAACAGTTTTTGATTCGTATGGTTTTACTCCGGATTCATTATCCCATCGGGAAAAGAATATTCAATGTGAGGGTTCATTACAATTATCCATCAATACTCAAAAACCAATGGGATTGTATTATTCCGTGAGTAATGAAAAACATACCATTCTCTACAGAGATAACTTCGAATTTAATTCTCAGGAAAAAAATAAATACTGGGCACTCATTCAATTTCCCCAAAAAGGAATTTACTCTATAACAGTCCTCTTGTTGGATCAAAGTTATAAAACGTTTTTACATTATACAGTAAACTGCTCTCAAGGTTTTAATGATAGTGATTTACCGGTATATACCACAAAAGTATTTCAGGATTTGGGATTTAAAACAGAGGTGCTTCCATACAAAAATCTGGTAGTTGAAACAGACAGAAAAGTTACATTCCCGTTTAAAAATGAACAATTCCTGAAATATGGTGTTTCGGTGACGGATCTCAGCTTAAAACCCGAATTTTTAAATTACAGCCCCAATCCTAATTATACTTTCCGTGAGCGTTATCAGGGGATTTCCGATTATTCATTGTACGCTTTTTTCAGCAAAAAAGGGCTCTATATTTTCAGATTTTATGCCTGGGATATCATTGCCAAAAAAGGAGGATGTATTGCGGAATACATAATTAAGGTTACCGGGGATAACGTCTTGTCAGATATAGACCGGGAAGTATATGGAGAAAACACGGTAATACCCGAGGACAGTTGGTATGCAGCTGAAAAAAATTACGATTACAGTAAGATTGATGACTATGTAAAAAAAACACCCCTGGAAATCAGGACTGATATCAGGCAGCTGGCGGCTTATCTACAAAAAATTGCGACAAATGATCGTGAAAAAGCCCGGACGATCTATGTGTGGCTGCAATATTTTATCCGTTATGATGAAGAAATGAGAGATACAATGGATTTAACCGGGGAAGATTGGATATTCCGTACCAGTTTTGAAGGGACACTAGAATTAAGATATGCCGTATGCAATGGCTATGCAACTCTTTTTGTTCTCCTCGCCCGGTTAATGAATATGGAAGCGGTTTTTATCGAGGGCATCAAAATATTTGCCGGACAACCACATGCCTGGAATGCCATCCTTGTAGACAATCATTGGAGATTATTGGATGCAACAAGCAGTCCCGAAGCTCACATTACAATTGAACAACTATTTTTAACAGATCCGAAAATTTTTATGTTTGAGAATTATCCTTCCGAACCGTTCTGGCAATTACAGAAAACTCCCCATACCATGATGGAGGTGATTGAATTATTTATGAAAAAAGTTAATACAGAGTAAAATAATTAGTATTTTATTAATGATAAGGTCAAAAAAGGCTTTATTTTTCTCTTCTCATGCATATTCTTAATAGTAGAGTAAAATATATTATCAAACCAATATTTTGATGGAATAGGTATCTTTATGTCAAATCTTACTTTATTATATACATTATCCGGAATTGGTGTTCTATCTGCCATCGTTTTCTTCGCTTATTTTATTTTTCTCTTTATCCGCCGTAAAAGCCTGGTAAACAGGATCGTCCTCAGCTATATTTTTACCGGAATAGTCTCGTGTATGTTTTTCGGATTATCTCATAATATTCTCTCTCATCCGGATTTCTTTAATTCACTCATATGTCTTGATTTTTCCAATATTAAGATTCTGGCATATATTATTGCATGGTCATATCGTGCAACCATTTATTTTGCTATATTTGCTATATGGCTGCGAGTACTTCTGGTAAATGCTAAAAAAAGCGGCCGGAAGACCGGTGTTTTCCGGATGCTTTTTATTCATGCGGCTCTCATATCCACTGCCTGGATTACGGATTTTGAAAAGCTTTTATTCTACGGAGGAACAATCGACATTCACCATATAACTCACTGGATCGGCGGGATCATTGGGTGCGGCTTGCTTATTTTATTTGAATATGTATTTATGGAAAAGAAAATCATAGAATATCTGGATATTCGCCTTAATTTTCAAAAAATACGTAACAAATTGCTGATTATCACTTTTGGGATGAGCAGCCTTCTCCTTATTTCGATTTTCGGAATTATAATCGGATGTCTCAATATTGATTCCCCCACTCTCTTCCTCGGTAAACTTATTTTCTATTCCGTGCTTCTCCTGATTCCTCTTTTGTTCATTATTCTTCGTATTACCGCCGATTTTCAGAAAAACCTTCAGAATGCCGTTTCGTCACTTAAATCCGCTGCTCAGCAGGATTTTACCTACAACATTGAAATTGATAGTAAAGATGAATTCGGAGAACTGGCAGAATCGCTGAAAGAACTGAAATTAAGTTTTCACAAAATCATAGGTACTGTGAAGGATTCAGCTGATGAAGTGAATAGTTCGGCTGTAACAATCAATGACACCTTAAGCAATCTGATTCATCATGTGAGTGATTTCTTTTCCCGGCAGTCCGAGATTACCGGGAACCAGGTGACAAAATCACTTCAGTCGCAGGAAGATGTAAAAAAGATTGCCGATACAATTGTATCTATAACCGGAGAATTGGGGAGTCAGTCGGAAATAATCTCCGAGACAGCCGGTCTCATCCGTAAAATGAAAACATCAATCTCAGATATAACGAAACAAACCGAGTCGGCTGATAATCAGGCGGGAATATTATTTTCCATTGCAAATGAAGGTAAAACCAGTATGCTTTCCACTCTGAAAAGTATTCAGAATGTGGAGAGCAAATCCAATCAAATTCAGGATCTCTCCAGCATCATATCGGACATTTCCGAAAAAACCAAGATACTCGCTATAAATACCGGAATCGAAGCTGCTCATTTCGGAACTGGTGGTAAAGGATTTAGAGTATTGGCTCAGGAATTGCGGAATTTGGCTTCCACATCATCAATAAATACGGGAACAATACATAAATATTTATCGGAAATAAACTTAAGCATTCAGGAAAGCCTGAAGCGGATGCAGATATCCAGGGACGGTTATCTGGAAATTCATACACAAGCAGAAAACAGCCGTAAGCTGAACAGCACTATTCATAATGCCATGATAGATGAAAACAGACTCCTGGATAATATTACTTCTATTAGTAAAAAGCTTGAGGATATAACCCAATCAATTAATACATTTTCAGAGCATCTTTCAAAAGAAAGTACGATTATCTACAAGGTTTTTATAGATTTTCAGAAAAGAGCTTCCGAGGACGAAAAATCATTTAAGGATAATTCTGCTTTATTACAGGAACTCATGAGCCGGATGAAACATCTTATTAAACGGAACCTGGAGATTACGGATGAACTTAATAAGGAAATTTCCGAATTTCGAATTTGATATGCATTATCAGGGTTTATAGTTCCACAGATCATTGAGTTTATCTTTCGATGTTGAAGTGTCCATTCCATATCCTCCGAATAACCACAAATTATCCCCTGTATCGATCCAGCTTATACCGGAATACCGGCTTCCCGGTATATTTGCACTTTCCGGAACACCTATGGTTCCGTATATACCACTTTGGTCTCCTATATTGCTACCGGAAATCCAGGTCCAGTTTACTCCATCATACTTCCATAAATCATTCAAATTCTTTTTTGATCCCGCACTATCATAACCATAACCACTGAACAGCCATAGATTATCAAGACTATCTATCCAGCTGATGCTGTAATATCTTGCTCCCGGAATATTAGATCCTGCTCCCACACCCTTTGTTCCGTAAATTCCACTCTCACACCATATATCACTCCCGGAAATCCAGGTCCAGTTTACTCCATCATACTTCCATAAATCATTCAAATGTCCATTGTTTCCGGCACTGTCTTCACCGGTTCCACCGAACAGGAACAAATTATCGTTGCTGTCGATCCAACCTGTACTATAAGCCCTGGTTCCCGGCATATTGGATCCGGATGCAACCCCTTTTGTTCCATATACACCATCATGGTTAATAGTATTATTCCCGGAAACCCAGGTCCAGTTTACTCCATCATACTTCCACAAATCATTCAAACGGCCGCTGCTGACTGTGGTATCAAAACCATATCCTCCAAACAGCCACAGGTTGCCGAAACTGTCTCTCCAGCTTATACTTTGAGATCGTGCACCCGGAATATTTGCGCTCTCTGCCACACCCTTTGTCCCGTAAATACCGGATTGATTACCTGTATTACCCCCGGAAATCCAGGTCCAGTTTGTTCCGTCAAATTTCCACAGGTCATTCAGTTGATAATTAGTTGTCGTGATATCACGTCCGAAGCCACCAAATAACCACAGATTATCAGAATCATCTATCCAGCTTATACTTTGGTACCTGGAACCAGGAGTATTTGCACTATCTGCAACACCCTTCGTTCCATAAATACCACTCTGGTCCCTCGTATCACTCCCGGAAATCCAGGTCCAGTTTGTTCCGTCAAATTTCCATAAATCATTTAAAGATCCATTATTGCCTGCCTTATCATATCCAAAACCGCCGAATAGCCACAGATTGTCTGAACCATCAATCCAACTGATACTATTCTGCCGGGCACCCGGAATGTTCGATCCTGATGCAATACCTATTGTTCCATATTGCCCGCTTTCACCTCGCACATCACTTCCGGAAATCCAGGTCCAGATATCATGAGTTTCTGTTTGTGTCGGTTCTGCTGTCGGATCCGGGGTCGGATCCGGGGTTGGGTCAGGCGTCGCTTCAGGGGTCGCTTCAGGGGTTGAATCAGGGGTTGAATCAGGGGTTGAATCAGGGGTTGAATCAGGGGTTGGGTCCGGGGTTGGGTCCGGGGTTAATTCCGATGCTAATGAAACCGTTGGGAGGGGAGTAAAATTGTTTTC
>JAFGRV010000342.1 GCA_016934975.1 Spirochaetales bacterium
GTTATGAAAATTCTTGATTTCTTGTGAACCTGCGTTTCGCTATTATTCCACATTTTTTGTTCAAAAAAAGTGGAATAATAGCATAGAAAGACAAAATTAAGTGCACTGATATAAAGATAGAAAATGACAAACGAAAAACAGTTGCTTATAATAGAGGATTCTACACTTATACCCTGCAAGATACCTATCTTGACATGAAGTAAAGCATTTATTATATTGACCCATATGAAAATTCTTTCGTGAAGGAACTATCGATGGTACATCAGGATGTTATTAAAAAAATAGAAAAATTAAAAAAAGAGAATGATGCTATAATTCTTGCACATAATTATCAACTTCCTGAAATACAAGATATTGGAGATTTTGTCGGCGATTCATTGAGTCTTTGTCAGGAAGCGGCTCGAACAAATGCCAAAGTTATTATTTTTTGCGGAGTTTGGTTCATGGCGGAATCCGCAGCCTTGCTTAATCCGGATAAAAAAGTTATTTTACCCGATCCTGAAGCAGGATGTCCTATGGCAGATATGGTAAAACCGGCGGAATTAATGAAATTAAAAGAAGAGCATCCGGATGCAGTAGTTGTTTGTTATATAAATAGTAATGCGGAAATAAAAGCATTAAGTGATATTTGTTGTACGTCTTCAAATGCCAGGTCTGTTGTGGAATCGATTCCGGAAGATAAACAAATTATTTTTATTCCGGATAAATACCTGGGGAAATATGTCGCTGAAAAGACCGGAAGACCATTAATATTATGGCCTGGTTTTTGTATTGTTCATCAAAGAATTTTACCGGAACATGTTCTTGAAAAGAAAACGGCATATCCAAACGCCCTTGTACTTGTTCATCCGGAGTGCTCCGGACGCGTCATCGCCTTAGCTGATTTTGTGGGGAGTACAGGTAAAATAATTGCCTACTGCCGTGAGTCAAAAGAAAAAGAGTTTATTATTTGTACGGAAATGGGTATACTCCATGCATTAAGACAGAATAATCCTGATAAAATTTTTATTCAGGCAAGTGAACATGCCGTGTGCCGAAATATGAAGAAAATTACTTTGGATAAAGTAATTACAAGTCTTGAAACTTTGCAGCCGATCATCGAGGTGAATACAAATATACAAAAAGATGCACTCAAACCTATTCAAAGGATGCTGGAAATAAAAATAAAAAAAGGAGATATAAATGGAAAATGAGCTCATTTATCTGGATCATAATGCGACGACACCTCTTCATCCGGAGGTAGAAAATGAACTTGTTCGTTATTTCAGTCTCTTTGGAAATCCATCAAGTATGCATACCTTCGGGAGAAAATCCCGTGAAAAAATAGAGAATGTAAGAGAAATTGTCGCTTCGTTGATTAATGCGGACACAGATGAAATTATTTTTGTCGGAAGCGGATCGGAAGCAAATAATACTGTCCTGAATCTCCTGCAATGCCGGGGAACCCTATGCCGGGGAATTTCTTTTTCCCGCTCAGGACTTATCACATCGTCTATCGAACATCCTTGTGTCATGGATACGTCCCGGTGTCTTTCACAGCATAGTATACAGACACATTTTTTAGAAGTTGATGAATATGGAATAGTGGATACGGATGTTCTCGCTTCCCGGCTTTCTGATACAACCGGATTAGTTTCAATTATGTATGCAAATAATGAAATTGGTACGATTCAGGATATAAAGAGAATTACCCGTATCGTTCATGAGCATGGAGCTTTAATGCATACGGATGCGGTTCAAGCTGTAGGAAAGGTTCCCATAGATGTTAAAGACCTGGGAGTCGATTTTCTTTCTTTTTCAGGACATAAATTTTACGGACCAAAGGGAGTCGGAGTGCTTTATATTAAACGAGGTACACCCTATTGTCCTTTTATTCATGGTGGTCATCAGGAAACAGGACGAAGAGCCGGCACGGAAAATTCCCTCGGTATTATCGGCCTTGGAAAAGCAGTGGAGATGGCAAAACTGGAAATGGAAGAAATAGAAAAGAGGTTGTTTGGATTAAAGGAAAAGCTTAAAGCGGGGATCCTTGATAAAATCCCCGATGTGAAGATAAATGGACATCCTGAAAAGTGTCTGCCCCAGACACTTAATGTCTCATTTTTTGGTGCAGAAGGGGAAGCAATACTTTTATATCTTGATATGGAAGGGATTGCAGTTTCTACAGGATCTGCCTGCGCTTCCGGATCCCTCGATCCCTCCCATGTTCTTCTTGCAACCGGTCTCGGTCCCGAGCTTGCACATGGTTCGATACGCTTTAGTCTCGGGAGGGGTAATACGGAAAAGGAAATCGATTATGTTCTTGATAAACTTCCTCATATTATTGCAAAAATAAGAGATATGTCTACGGTTTATAAAGGAGGAAAATAATGAGTAATAGTTCACAATGGCTTTATTCGGATATTGTAAAAGATCATTTTACCAACCCCCGGAATATACTTGAAGATGAAGAGTCGTACAAGGATGACGGAAAGGGAACAGTGGGAAATATTAAGTGCGGCGATCAGATGATGATTGTAATAAAAGTGAAGGATGACAAAATTCTTGATTGTAAATGGAAAACATATGGTTGTGCCAGTGCAATAGCAAGTACTTCGATGCTCAGTGAAACAGTCATCGGTATGACCTTGGATGAGGCGTATCATGTATCCCCCCAGGATATTACGAAACGTCTCGGCGGATTACCGGAACATAAAATTCATTGCTCTGTTTTAGGGGACAAAGCCTTGCGTGCGGCAATCGATGATTATTATAAACGTACGGGTCAGGTTGACCGTATTAAAAAGGAACAAGCACGGACTATTTGTCAATGTATGAGTGTAACAGATAAGGATATTGATAAAGCAGTAAAGAATGGTGCAAAGAATTTTATTGAGTTACAGCAACAGACTAAAATAAGCACAGTCTGCGGACAATGCCGCCAGGAGGCCGAAGAATATCTGCATCAATCCATACATCTCTATGGAGATGAATAATATCTCTTTAGGAGATAAATAATCGGGACCTTTCCCGGAATCGGGATTATACCTGACAGTTTCTACATCTCAGTGTATGAATTGATAGTCTCTATGACGGAGAAGGTTTTTTCTATAATCAGCTTATCTTTGCTTGATTGCATAATCTTAATGAGTGTCGGGTAGACTTCACTGCTGCGTATTCCATTATTTAATTTTGCGATCTTTTCTATTGTGGTAAGAACGGCAAGGTTAAAATCCTGATTCCTCGTTCTCGTCGTCCACATATCAACAGCTCGTGCTATTGCACTGATTGCTTTATCATCGTAATTACTCCCTATCATGCCGAGGGCGAAAATGGCAGAGGATGCCAATGTAATATCTTTTTCATTGTCTAATTGTTCTATAAGAATACCTTCCAAAGTGAATGAAAAATTTGTATTTCGGGTTTTTGCACCAAGCCGCCCTGTTAATTCAAAACCTCTTTTTTTAAGACAAAACTGAGGACTGTTCTGTTCGTGTGCATTTTCAATGGTGCATAAATGGTGCAAGAGGCATATGAGTTCATCTTCAATAGCGTAGAATGATTGATTAGTTATTATTTTTTCGATTAAATAAATGGCAATGGATTGCGAGTAATAGTCCTGAGATAATAATTTTTCCTGAATTTCCAGGATCACCGATTTATCTGTTTTTAATTGATCTAATGGTATGATATTACAATTGTTTTCACTATGGGAAAGTGAAATAAATACAAAAAATAAAATCAGAAAAAAAACAATTCTTTTATGTTTTATTGTCCCCATACACATCAACCTCCCCGATTTAGAGTAGCAGAGTAGATTCTTCTTTCGGCCGTCCTCATGACCGGAATTCAGGATTTACCTGTACTTTAAATAAAA
>JAFGRV010000343.1 GCA_016934975.1 Spirochaetales bacterium
AATATCAAAGATCGACCCCTTTTTACCGACATTAATACCGGCATACGGGAATTGCGTAAATCCCTCCTGGAGAGAAATCATATTCAAAAACAATTGAGTGTCATAAAACAGAAGGGAAAATTGGATAAACATAATTTTTGGTTAAAAAAATCAATTTTCGCGAAACATTATTTTAATTTCTTCAATAAAAACGGCCTTATTATAAAAACACAACAAACATTATGACCGCAAAGCTTGCATCTTTTTCTTCGTCCGATTCTACATCCCGTTGGTCCTTAAAGTTTATACCGATGTTGTGCGGGGTAACAATTTCGAGTATTCTCATATCTCCGTTTTCAATAGTTTCCGGAGTAATTATATAAAGCAGAGTACTCATCAATACTATAACATCACCTAATATTGAAAACATACTCCTCATTAATCGGTTTTCCACACCTTACAAGCCGTCAGTTTCGTTTATTTCCTTATAGTACAAAGAAATAGAAAACCATTACTATTGGAAATACCGAAAAACCAAATGTTTTTCGGTACTCTATCAATCTCCTCCGGAAAAACTTTTAGCTATCTGACCTGCCGCAAGAGGAATCAGGCTTGAGATTGTCACAAGAAGCCAGCCTGCTGCGGGAATATAAGAAAGATCGAGAAAACTGCTTAATCCGGGTATAAACAAAGCAAGCAGAATAAATACAACGCAGACCCCTAATGCAGACCAAACATAATGATTCCTTACGATCTGGTTACTGAAGATACACGAGTCCGAGTCTCTCATATTAAAAACATGCCATAACCGTGAAAAAGATATGGACAGGAAAGCGACGGTATTTACCTGTGCATGGGAAAAATTAAGGACAGAAAGTGCGATAAAATATGCGCCGAATACTGACGCAGAAATAAGTATACCATACCAGATTATTTCCTTCCATTTGTCTCCGGTTAAAACAGGTTCTTTCGGGTCCCTCGGCGGTTTCTTCATAACTGTCTCTTCTTCACCGCTTAATCCCAGTGCCAGTGCAGGAAAAACATCATTTATCGTATTTAAATATAAAATCTGAAGAGGTAGAAGCGGCATAGGCAGGCCGAGAAGAGATGCTGCTGCAACAAGCAGTATTTCTCCAAGATTTCCGGATATTAAATACATGACAAATTTACGGATATTATTAAAAATCGTTCTTCCGTATCGTATCGCTGCAACAATACTATTAAAGGAATCATCTAACAGAATTATATCTGCGGCATCCTTTGCCACCTGTTCACCTCGTCTGCCCATAGCGATTCCAATATCGGCTTTTTTCAATGCTGGAGCATCATTAACACCGTCACCGGACATAGCAGTTATTTTGCCCCGCTTCTTATAACTCTCGATTATTCGAAGTTTCTGTTCAGGTGAAATCCTGGCATAGACGACTGCCGGTTTAATATCGTTACTGCCGCTGTTTTCGTTATCAGATTCTGTTTCAAGGGAAGCCCCATGGACAACATCTTCTCCGGCTGAAATCAGTCCCATTTTATCACCAATGTGCCGCGCTGTATCTTTTTGATCCCCGGTAACCATAATTACCTCGATCCCGGCACTCCGGCACTCATCCAGAGCAGATTTCACTTCAAGGCGGGGTGGATCAAGCATGGCGATGAGACCATGAAAAGTGAGGTTGTCATACGGATCATCTTTTTGAGTATCTGACAGTTTTGATGCAATGCCGAGCACACGGAGCCCCCGGGATGCAAGCGAATTATTTTTATCCAGCCACATGTTTACATCTTCATCACTTATTTTTTGTGTCCCGGATTCATGTCCGATTTTTTTGCACTGTTTGAGTACAGAATCCGGCGCTCCTTTTACTGCGTAAAAATAATGATCTCCGTTCTTATGAACAGTTGCCATCATCTTGCGGTCCGGATCAAAAGCAGACTCCTTAATTTCAGGCATCTGCTCTAATAATTCGTCTCTTGAAAAACCGGCTTTCAGCCCGCATACCAGCAGTGCAGCTTCAGTAGGATCTCCTAATGTTGTAACCTTGCCTTTGTTGTCCTTTTCAACCGTTGCGTTATTGCAGAGTACTCCTGTTTTCAATACTGTCTCAAGGTTTGGTATATTCTTAATTGAATTTATTTTTTTATCTGACTCTCGATTTATAAAATCACCTTTTAAAGCAAGACCCCGACCTGTTATTTTAATAGAATAACCAGGCAATTCAATATATGATACTGTCATCTGGTTCTCGGTAAGAGTCCCTGTTTTATCTGTAAAAATAGTGGTAATTGAACCGAGTGTCTGTACTGCAGGAAGCCGTCGGACGAGGGCTTTTCTGTCGGCCATTTTTTTCATCCCTTTTGCAAGGGCCACAGATTCGACGATTGGAAGACCTTCAGGAACCGCGGCAACCGCAAGTGCGATTGACAGTTCTATCATAAGAATTACTTCTCGCTGCATAATGATACCGAGAAGGGCATTCAGTACTACCAATACAATTATAACCCAGATTAATTTATTCCCAAGTTTATCGATCCTTTTTTCAAGAGGATCTTCTTTCCTGTCAGAATCTTCAATCAGTTGTGAAATTTTACCAAGTTCCGTATTCATTCCGGTACTGCAAACCACAGCTTTTCCGGAACCGCGGGTTACAGAAGTCCCTTTGTAAAGATAATTAGTCCTGTCTGCAAGAGGTGTTTCATCGGACACCAGACTATTCTGTTTTAATCGGGGTTCGGATTCTCCTGTAAAAACAGATTCATCGACAGCAAGATTGGAAGATGATAAAATGCGCATATCTGCAGTTATGCTGTCACCTCCTTCGAGTAGAACAATATCTCCCGGGACGAGATTGATAGCGTCTATTTTTTTATTTTTGTTATTTCTTACCACTCTTGCATCGATTGATTTTAGATTATGCAGAGACTCCATTGTTCTTACAGCTTTCAGTTCCATAAAAAAACCTATACCTGCATTTATAAGTATTGCGATAATGATCGCTATCCCATCCGGCAAATGTCCGAATAATAAAGAAAGAGCAGAGGCTATAGCCAGTATCAGCATAATTACACTGGTAAACTGATTAAAAAGAATTACAAAAATATTTTTACGTTTGACTTTTTTCAATGTATTGAACCCAAAGGTCTCGATTCGATTTTTAATTTCCGCATCCGTCAAACCCTTTTTGAAATCTGTATTACATTGTGCGCGTATCTTTTCAAGAGGTATACTCCATGGATTTTCAATGTTTTCTACCCGGTTTTTCGTTTTAATTGATTTATTTCTGTCATTTTCCATATAATACAACCTCTCTTATACAAATCCCTCACCTGCAGCCTTAAAAATTTTATAATGTTTTGACTTTTTTACCATTACTGAATTCTTCTTTTCACTAACAATATTCAAGAGAATTAAGCCGGACAGAAAACTATAGATTGTATGGATCGCTATTATTGAGAAGTAAATGAAATTTTTTTCAGACTAATTTATTCCAGATGATTTCTACGCAACATTCAGGTATGTACAAGAGTACTGGATTATTAATATCATCCGCATGCATAACGGCTATAACTTGCGCCTTATATTTCTTTCGTATATCTAATTCCTTTATTGTTTTTCCAAGAAAATATTTCGGCGGACTAATTTTATGTATAGAATATCCTTCGGATAACGGAAAAAAAAAAAATCGATAACATTTCGTTTTATAAATTTTTCCGATATTCTTATCGCCATATCTTTTTCATGATATATTCCATCTTGC
>JAFGRV010000344.1 GCA_016934975.1 Spirochaetales bacterium
GCATAATACCCATATAATATGAATTTGCAATCACAACATCACATTTCCCTTCATAAAGAGCCCTGACCTGTTCACGGTCATTCCCTTTGGGAGTTCGTGCCAGATTGGCATGTAATCCTGTTATAAATTCTCTTGTTCTCTCCACCCCCCAGTCCGCGGCCATCTGGGAGAAAAAGCTCAAATTATACTCATGATACCCCGAGCGGATGCATACACGGCCTTTCCATTTGGGAGAGGCAAGGTCTTCATAGGTAGATAATTCATCGACCTTTACCCGGTCTTTTGAATAAAAGACAGCCCGGGCGCGATATGATGTGGTGATGTAATAATTACCGGGATCACGAAAATCAGCAGGCACATCCCTTTTTATTTTAGAGGAAGAATATGGTTGTAATAAATCCTTACTCCTGGCAGCTTCCAATATATTGATAGTTTTTGTTATGACAACATCCGCTTCATCCGGGCGGGCTTCCAGGCGGGGCAAAAGCCCTGAATCGACAAAAACCGCGCTCACCTTGGTACCGGTTTTTTGAGTATAATAATTTATTAAGGGTGATAAATGAGATTCGGTTCTGTCGGTAATCACCCGTAATTCTTTCGGTCCGGAACAGGACATAACGAATAGGACAGAACATAACATCAAGATGATCAGGATAATCCATTTTTCTTTCATAATCATTCCTTTTTTCCAAACGATATAAAGGTATCTCTATAATAAATGACCCACACGCGGTACCCTGAAAACGAATATATGGGAATTTTCTCTGGTCATTCTACAATAGAATAAAAAAAGTTTTTATCCTTGTCAAGCACATGAAAAAGATTGTAGTCTTACAGTAATAACTATTAAAATCATATCCGGATCCGGAGAATAGTGCGGATAGATACGACTCTAAAAGATCAATCGAATAAATCCGCCACCCCGGTGTTACACATCTCAAAAAAACCGGATGCATCTTTCGCCGTGGAAATACTCGATCCGGTAATCTCGGCGGTTTCCACGGAAATAAGCTTAATATTAAGATAGAAAACCTCCGCGACCTTAGAAAGACTTCCGAAGACGATATATTCGGCCCCGGCTAACTTTCCTATTTTAATTACTTTGCTTGTATCGGTAAAATCCATGGTCTGGAATTCCTGTTCACTTAAAATTTTCTCGATACTATTCCTGTCCACTACTTTCATGGTCCCTTCATTTACAAAAGCATTGATAATAAAGTCCACAATCGCTTTGGAGAGGGAGTCATCTATCTCTTTGGATTCGATACCTACCACCGCAAGACGTCTGTCTTTGAATTTTTCAATCTGACGGTTGTTATCAGTAAGAGTTCCGGAAGAATCTTTTTTTCCGGCTGAATCTTTATCCGCGATTTCTTCCTTTATAGTGCTTTCTTTCGTATCGGTTTTCACAACAATGTCCGCTTTGAAAAATTCGACTGAATCCAGATAGAGATCACATTTTCTTGAATGTCTATATTTATCCAAACCCCATTCAATCCCATAAATTTCAGACTTGCTGAATTTATATGACGCTCCGTATCCCGGGTGCCGGAATTTTGAGAATGGCACCTCATATAATGTCCACTTATCTGTTAAGGTTATTTGATATCGCCTGTGATTATACTCGTTGCTCATTTTTGCAGGAATCATTTCCAACTTTAAATCGAAACTGCCGCTTCCTTTTGCATAAAAACGGATTCCGTAATAGTCGCTTAAATCCATTGGAGTTTCATTTTTATGAAGATTAATCGAAACCCCATGAAATTTAATATCTCCCGAAACGCTCAATATCTCATGAAGGGCATATGCAGATCCTTCTGCCCCGGGTTTCACTAATGGAGAAAATTGCTCAATCGTAAACATATTACTTTCCGAAACACTAAAAAAATCCCACTTATTATTCAAAGCGCTTATAAAATTATTATCTTCAAAATCATCGACAAGCAAAGTGTCTGTGACCACATATTCCTGATTTCCTTCGGCGAAAAGAAAACCAGATAATAATGACAATAAAATAATTAAAATTGATAACCTCATCTATCATCCTCCATGTTGATCAGGTTGATGGGAATGTCTCTTCATAGTGCCCCATGAAGCTCAGCAAGGCCATTTTTCTTCCCGTTGTTACGCAAATAAAAATTGCATGAAAAAAGTTACTTTATTAATAATGTCCTACCACTATTATAGAACATATGTGCGAAGATCACAACTGTCAAGACATAAAGAGTAGAAACAACAGATGAATACATTTCCAGTCTCTACAGGCTCATCCGGGACAATACAATCTCCTCCAATCCAAAAAACCTTGACACAACTCATTTATCACAATAGAATCGGAACTCTAAAACATCTTACATTGAGAGGGTATTTATGATAAAAAAATTATTACTGACAACTATGTTAATTGGTTTAATGACAGGTTTCTTGTTTTCCGATGAGTTTTATATTTCCTTTGACGGACCTTATCTAAAATCCTGGCCGGCACAAGCACCCGCTGAATTTGTAAACAGCGCAGGGACCAGAAACATTTATTGTTCTTTTACAGCAGAGTGGGAAAATTCCGGGAAAATAGGTACTGACGGATACTGTTTCA
>JAFGRV010000345.1 GCA_016934975.1 Spirochaetales bacterium
CTTTGTTTCTTTCAGATATATATAAATGGAAAACCACTATTATCGGTAGTATAAAAACCAAATGATTTTCGGAAAAGTTATTGCTGCTTAAAAATTTCCCGGATTGAATTCAATATAGTAATATATTCTTTACTCCTGTAATCCGGGAATGTCCACTCCAGAGGCCTGAATGTTTTTTTTTGAAAAAGCATTGTTATTTCACCATAGATACCTGAATCCATAGGGACCCGCTGAATACCATCTTTTGTACTTGCTAAAATAAACCTGCTTAAAAACATTATTCCCGGATCAACATTCACTTTTCTTTTTCCGGATTCGGCAAATTCTTCTTCTATTTTGTTTGATAAAATTTTAATAGGGGCAAGGCGAAGTGGATCGATGAGTGTCTTAAAAGAGGTAAACACACGTGTGATCGGTGTTCCCATTTCTTCATCATAATATGAAGTGAATGTAAAAGGGATACGGTCACTCGTATAGTCTATTTCTCCAAATTCATCCCGGAGCCTTTGAAAAAGAGGTTCATACAAGGTTTCCCTGCTTATGAGGATTCCAATAACGAGTTTCACTTTAGGAAATCGATTTATTTCTCCCATATATCTTGGATTATTATACATACTTTAACGGATTATTCAATCTGTTCATCAAACAGGAGGGAATTAATTTTGAAATGCAGGTTTACTAAAAATATGAACATGATTATAGGCTTTATAAATCTTTTTAGGTAAATTTAAAATTATTAATGAGTGTATCGAAATAAGCTTGCAAAAATGATGTATTTAATATAAATTTCTCAAAAGTTTACAGGAAATAAAACAATGGGTAAACAAAAATCAGAACATGAATACAGAACAGAATTTTTATCTCTTATAGAAAATATTCCATTACATACACCCCTGGAGATGTTCGAGATTCTCTCTGAGAATGGTTATGTAAATCAGATGTATCCACGGAAAGCTGTCTGCTTAATGGCTTTCCGACATATTAATAGAATAAAAAAGATATACCTGGAAGGAATAGATAGGAATAAACTCCCTCTTAAAGAAAATCTTTTGCTCATGGGGCCGACCGGTTGCGGGAAAACATATTTGATTGAACTCTTATTTCAAAAAGTGTTAAAACTCCCGACAGTAATTATTGATATCACCTCATATTCGGAAACCGGATATGTGGGACAGGATGTTTCAACTATCCTGACAAAACTTCTTTATACTGCGAAGGATATTCCGCATTTTGCTTCCGTCGGGATTGTGTGTATCGATGAGTTTGATAAAATATCGGCGGGCAAAAATACTGCGGTTTTTGCAGGGCAGGGAACAACAAAAGATGTCACCGGTGTTGGAGTACAACGGGAATTATTAAAAATGTTTGAGAATGCCGATATTGATGTTCCCAGTGAGTTAAGCCATTCAACCTACGCTCCCCGCATAACATTTAACACCGCGGACGTACCTTTTATCGCTTGCGGAACATTTTCCGGATTTCGTGAAGTTCTTAAGTTTTCTTCGGAGAATGAATATATTGGATTTACAAGAATGGCAGCAGAAAAAAAAACCAGTGGTATTTCACAAATCTTGTCACGGGAGGATGTTGAAAGAGCTGCTCATTTTGAGGCATATGGAATAATGCCGGAACTCATCGGCAGGTTTACACGGATAATTCCATTTAATCCACTCTCCGAAGACACGTTAAAGGAGATTCTTTATAAGAATGTAATTATTCGGTATGAAAATGAATTGAACCTCGATAATATAGAATTAAAGATTGATGATTCGGTGTTTGATTTTATTGTTAAAAAGTGTATAAAAAAAGAGACAGGTGCCCGGGGATTAAAGTCATATATTATGGAATATCTGGAGGAAGCTTGTTTTACTGTTTATTCTGAAAAGAAGAAAAAAAACACTATCCATCTGCAAGTTAAGAAAAATGAAATTATCACGATAATTAAATAGGATACATAATGTCGTTTGATGAAAATAATGCATGGTCCTTACTCCGGGAACTCGCCTCCCGGGGAAAAAGGGCTCCCGGTACAAAAGAACATCGTGAGTCAATTCAGTATTTATTTCGAATTATGAATAGCCTCTGTCCCGGGACGTGGCTCCAGCCGTTTTCATTACAATTCCGTGGGAATCGAATCGAATGCGCAAATATATGTGGTTTTATACAAGGAAAAGATACCACTTCAACAATTCTTATCGGGAGTCATTTTGATACGCGGTGGATTGCCGATAACGACAATGATGAGGCGAAGAGAAATCTTCCTATTCCAGGTGTCAATGACGGAACGAGTGGGGTCGTTATTATACTCGAACTTGCACGGGTTTTCCGGAATATTTTACCGGCAAAAAACGTTTTGTTTGTGTTATTTGATGCCGAGGATTTGGGAAATATCGATGGATTTGATTTTAGTATTGGAGCTGATTATTACGCAAAGTCAGGAGAAATAAAACCGGATCTTGTTATAGCTCTTGATATGGTCGGTGGCAAGGATATGCATCTGAATATTGATGTGAATTCATTATCATTTCCTCAATCTAAAAAAACATTCAATACGTTATTTAGTATCGGAAGAAATTTCGGGTATCCCTGTTTTTATAAAAATACTATACATATGATTATTTCTGATCATTATCCTTTCTTGCAAAAAGAAATACCCGCGATTATCCTCATTGATATAGACTACCCGCAATGGCATACTCACGCAGATACAATTGATCATTGTTCAAAGGATTCTTTAAAATACATCGGGAATGTTTTATTTTCTTTTCTCATGGAGCAGGAAATTGTATAAAGAATTTTTTTTGGC
>JAFGRV010000346.1 GCA_016934975.1 Spirochaetales bacterium
ACAGTCGAGAAAACAGCCGAAATTACAGAATCCGAAATGGAGTACGGACAAGGCAGGAGCAGGGGAAAAGATTACCTTAAGCGTTGACCTCATAGACCAGTATGATTTCGCGAATGTCACCTTTAAGATCTGGGAAAAAGGGGCGGATAGGGAAAAAAATACCCCTGTTGCAGTACTTAAGGGGCAGAATTTTGATGGCAAGGCAGAGGTAACGTGGCAATATTCTGTGGATGCCTTTGTGTTTGAATCAGAAGAAAATCCGCTGGTCAATTTTGCCAAAGACAAACTCGGGGTTGATATTCCCCCGCAAATCCTTAAACTATTTATCCGGGATTATGAAGCAAAATATGAAAATCCTGCAAAAGAAACTGCCAGGTTTATTTTTACCTGTAAAAGCTTCCGCTGCAAGGAAGTGGAAAGTCCGGCACTTGAAGTGGGGGATAATCTTTATATGAGATTTCATCTCCCCGGCGGTAAACTCTTAAAAAATGTGGAATACACGATTATTGGCCCGGATGGAAAGAAAATACAAGGCAAAACAGGAGAAGACGGATCAATCAAAGAAAAAGCCCTTATCCCCGGGCGTCATAATATCAAATTTAACTATTCGGAAGAAAGCAATTAACAGATGTCAGATAAAGAATCGAGAAAAATAATTCTAAAAGCGATTAAAGATCAGGAAATTGAAGCCATGGTCTTTACCACCTCTGTGTATACTACTAAAAAAGAAAGAGATGAGGAAGAGAAAAAAGAATTTCAAAATGCAATCGAGGTCTATTTCGCCGATTTTCACCTTATGATAGACGCCCATATGCATATTCAGAGTTTAAATATTACTCCCATGCCTCTTCAATGGTCAACAGCCTATTTCGCGACAGAGGGAAAAGCCTTTGTAGAACAACACCAAAAAGGAAGCACCCGGAGGGAAATGAATGATATGGCTTCCGGCTTTCCCGCTGATGTTGCGGTCCATGATTTCGGCAGAATCGGGAGGCTTTCCACAGACCTGGTCGGCAAAGTGTTTATGTGTGACGCGGAAAATAATGATTTCAGGCGGGACCTTTACTGGATTATTGGGGCGGATGAGGAGTCGGCAGAAGGAGAAGCAGGGGAGGGTGCCCGGCTGGAAAATCTCTCCGGGCGGGGTGCGGAACGTTATTCGGATAATTTTTATAAAAATGTGGCCTATTATTTTAAGAATAATAAAGTCATATCTCAATACATCGTTTTAATGATGGACCTCTCTTTTGCTCATTACTGGGGTAAGTGGTATCTTCCCATCAACCTTCCCATGCCTTTTGATTCGGACAGGGGATTTTATTTCATTAATGATTCAATTCAGATCGGAAAAAAAAGTACGAAATCCGCACGAGTGATGATCATGGATGTGAATACCAGGACCTATTTTCCAAACCCCGAAGAAGAGAGGCGTATACCTTTGTTCCATAATGTTAATCTGGAAGAGGAATTCGAAAGATTTTTAATCTATATAAAGTATCATCTTGGATTGATAGCTGAAAAACCCGTACCCTTTTATTTTTATTTTGATACTGATACACATACGGCGGACACGCTCTTGTCGATGAAAATACGGAGTAACACGGACAAGAAGCACGCGGAAGATCTTTTACAATCATTAGATGATATCTATCGACCCTATGTTTGCCGGAAATATAAACATTTTCTCGAACCAATACCCGGGGATAACGCGGAAATATTCGAGGATTTCTGGAAACAGTGCGATCATACAAGAGCCTGCGCCTTAAGCTATCCGTTACAGTTTTATACTTTTTACCATTATGATCCCCGAAGGCATTATAACGGAAATAAAAATTATGAGATGGGTAAAGATAACTACAGACCATTAATGAAGGTTGATGAATTAAAACAGTCCCACGCCTTTTTTACGTACCGGATTGCCAACAAAGAATTCGACTTATTCGAAGATGGCCGGGAAGTCGTATACCGGGGTGAGTTTCTCCATATTAATCCCCTCTGTCTGGATGATATGAGTTATCGTGATCCGGAAGAAACATACTTTGACCGGCTTATTAAAGACCATGCTCAGGAGAGTGTGGGGAAATCGAGTGGAAATATAAAAACAAACGCAGATATTTTCCCCATGATAAACTCAAAGACGAACAAGGGGCTTTTCTGGGGAATCAAAATGTATCCTGCCCTGGGATATATCCCGGATGACTTTACAAATTATCCCCATCTCAGGAATTTTTATCAAACCTGCATAAAAGAAGAGATCCCGATTATGATTCATAGCTCCCCCCTGGGAATGACCATCGCCGACCCCCATAATTATATCCACTCTGACCGGGACTTTCGTGAAGGCCGCCTCAATAGCCTGAAAAGTCAAACCCTCCGGGCAGAAGAACTCTATAATCATCCGGCAAACTGGAAAAATGTACTCACCACCTATAACGACCTGAAAATATGTCTTGCCCATTTCGGGGGTGAAAGCCTCTGGACACATCCGCCGGAGGAAGTCCGTGCAGTTGATGATAAACCGGACACCCGGGGTATCATTCTGGACATGATAAATGAGTTCCCGAATGTCTATACAGATATCGCCTGCTTCAGCAAAGCAAAT
>JAFGRV010000347.1 GCA_016934975.1 Spirochaetales bacterium
AAAGAGGGTTATTCGGCGGATGTTATGAAAATTATCTATGATCATACGAAAGATGAAAAGAATATTTTTAATCGTACATTTTTAGGATACCCTCTTCACAGGGCTGTGTATGACAGACTTTCAATCCTGGAAGATAACATAACACCCGTATTACGTAAAATGCTTGCCGAGAGGAAACAGGTAACTATTTTTACGGCGCCCTGTGGTTTTGCATATGATATTCTGAATCCTCTGAACACTATTTTAAAAGATAATCCTCACCTTGCCCGGAAGATAAAACTCATTGCGGCGGATCTTGATCCCTACGGAAGGATCGAAGGCTATTTACAAAAGCAGGCGGAAAAATTGAATATTCAGATTGTCTTTTTAAAAGGAGACATCACATCCATCGCCTTAAGGAACCGGTTTCTTTCTCATTGTCCCTATGATCTTGCTTTGTTTGTCGGTCTTTCAGGCTGGCTTCCCAAGCCGGATATTATTCATCATATCAGTCTCTTACATAAACAAATGAAAAGAAATGGAATCTTTATAACAGATTCGTTCACTGCATCAGCATATTCCTTATCGGGATATTATGCGGGATTTAAAGCGCATTACTATGAACCCGGTGTTTATAAGGCGCTTATGGATTACTGCGGATTCGACGGAATTCATGCCAAGGTGGAATCCGGAAGAGATAATATAAACCATGTCCTGGTTTTAAAACCAAAGCGAGTCGCATAACATGAAAGAGGAGTATAAAATGGAAATGAAAGATTTTAACAAACAATCAAGAAATCTAATCTTTAATCAATTAAAAAATGAAGAATTCGACCTTATTATTATCGGCGGAGGAATTACCGGGGCGAGTATTTTCCGGGATGCCATCTTGAGAGGATTCAAAGCAGCCCTTATTGAAGCAAGGGATTTTTCATCCGGTACAAGCAGCAAGAGTTCAAAATTATTTCACGGCGGTTTGCGTTACATCAAATCTCTTGATTTTAAAGTAACAAAAGAAGCGTGCTCCGAAAGAAATCTTTTTATGAAACTAAACTCACGCCTCGTAAAACCGATTCCTTTTATGATTCCTGTCTATCGAAAAGGAAACTATAAAAAGGGTGCGGTACGTCTGCTTCTTCATATCTATGATTTTCTGAGTAATTATCAAAATTACCGAAATCATAAATTTCTGTCAAAAAAAGAAACCTTAAAACAGGCCCCCGGATTAGTCCGGGACGGACTGGTAGGGAGTTTTATATATTACGATGCCCTGGTAAACGATAGCAGGCTCACTCTTGACACAATTAAAGATGGTGTGCGAAATGGCGGAAGAGCGATTAATTACACCTCTGTGAATGGTGTGACAAAATCCCGGGGAAAGATAAATGGTGTCACCCTCCGTGACACAATAACCGGGACTACATATGTCGTAAAAGCAGAAACAGTGATTAATGCGACAGGACCGTTTTCAGACGTCATAAGAAAGTTTGATGATAAAGATTGTGATCCTCTTATTGTTTTATCCGGGGGCACCCACCTTGTCTTCCGGAAAAAAGATATCCCCCTTCGTATTACCACGACACTCGTCTCACCAATTGATGGTCGTGTGTTATTTCTCATTAAACATGAAAATTGTTTTCTTTTCGGTACGACAGATACCTGGTACAATGGTAATCCTGAAAACACCATGCCGGATCAGGCTGATGTCTCTTACCTGCTTGCGAGCATCAATCTTCTTTTTCCCCCTTTACATCTTACAAGAGAAAACATAGTAAATATATATTGCGGATTCCGGCCTCTTTTAAATAAAAAGAAAAAATCACAAAACCCGGACACCCACACTTCGAAGAACTGCAACTCGGCATCAACCTCATTTGAAAACCTTCATCCTTCCGATGTAAGTAGAACGGATTACTATGAAATATCTCCATCGGGATTGATCACGGTAACCGGAGGGAAATTAACCACTGCCCGGCTCATGGCAAAAAAAACACTTTCACTGATCAATAAAGAGCAGATAAAAAAGATGAGAAAATGTACGACACATAAGAGAGGGATCGGTGGGAATAATGAACTCCTGAAAGAGGGGATTGCTTATTGGACAAAGCGATGTCCCGACTTAAGTTTGTATTTTAAGAATTTCTTTGATGACTATGGTACTGATGCTTATAATCTCTGTGACAAATTATACTGCCAGTATAAAAAAACCGGTCTAAGGGACCCGGAACGGATACGAATTGAATATATGTGCCATAATGAGATGGTTATCACTATCGAAGACCTTATTGACCGGAGAATCGGAAATATCGGCTGGTCTGAGGATGAAAAATGTGACTATCTGGTGAGATATATGAAAACGATCCGGAAGGCTTTGGCATTATCACCCGAAGAGTATAAACAGCAGTACGATGAATATAAAAAACTAACTATGCCGGAGTGTGTTCATGCAGACAGCAGATCCTGATAGATGATTTTTTTATACCTGCGGTTTGTGTTGTATATTCCGTTTATTGGGGTATGCTTTCTATTTTGACTTTTTAAGTTTTATCATGTAAATTACACCTTGTGAAAGATTGAGCTTGAATTGATTTCCTTAGTTCTATAAAATAGGCTAAAATGAGGCTTGATCACGTAGTGTAGAATTATTGCATTTTTATAGAAGGAGAATGAATAGTGAACTATAAAGCATCTGTAATAGTTTTGTCAGGGATTATTTGTCTCCTCTTTTTTTGTTCATCCTGTGATTTTCTCATGTCTTTTTTTCCCATGAGTGAAGGTGAATATAACCTTGTAACCACACTTTTTAATGGAGAAGATTTTGAGAGTGGGAATTTCCCCGGAGGATGGGAAACGAGTGAAGAATCCCCCTGGTTTGTTACCGGCAGCACTGCCTGTTCCGATAGTTATTCTATCCGATCCGGGAATATCGGCGATAGTGATGAAACGTATCTGGAAGTAAAAGTAAATTTGAATAAAGGAGATACTATTCGATTTTGTTATAAAGTTTCGTCCGAAAGTCATTATGATTACCTTATTTTTTATATTAATGACGTTTCCATGGACTCTTGGTCCGGGGAGAAGGATTGGAGTACAGCGTCTTTCCAAATAGATGACGGAGGAATTAATACTCTAAAGTGGAAATATAATAAAGATTTTTCTGATTCAAACGGTTCAGACTGTGCCTGGATCGATAATATTGAACGAATACCTCAATAAAATTTTTTTTAGAAGATATGTGTGAATCTCAAGAAATTGAGTTCTGATGTATTTTTCAATTCTGTAGAAAGTTTATTTATTTCATTGACTCATACCTTGACCTCCGGTATATTACACAATAAGAAAAGTGAAAAGTGAGGACATTATGAGAAAAAACACTTTGATTGGAAAAATATATATATTCATAGTGATCTGTTTTATTATGGCACTATCGGGTTGTGATGAGGTTCAAATACCTGGTGAATCGACACCCACACCGACCTTGGATAATACAACCATAGGAATTACTATTGACAGCGAAGGATTCCGCAAATAAGAAAATACGAGCTGCAAATACTCCTGTAATGAATACAGAAACCCACAGGATTTGGAGTATTCCTACACCGGCAATACGGGGAGCGGTTTTTACCGTATACAGCCGGAAGATTCCCTCGTCCCTCTGGATGTCTACTGCGATATGATAACCAAAGACGGCGGGTGGACTCTTGTTTTGCTGAACAGTGCCTATACAACACCTCCCTCTCCCGGCTGGCTTGACGCAATAAGGGCGAATAATGTAACGGGCACACTGCTTAATGGCATCGAAGCCGGATTTGATCAGCTTCTGGGATTAAAGTATTGGGAAGGTTTAGGTGATACTCTCCGGGTGGAAACGGGGAATGGTCCTGTGACTATCTTACATAGGGTTTATTACACCTTTCAATTTGACGAAGAAGATCATTATTGTATTTATCTAAGTAATGAAATATTAGGCGCCGGGTCTACATCTCCCGGATTTTTTACCTATCATAATTACCAACCTTTTACAACCTGGGACAGTGATAATGATGGTTCTGCTGCTAATTGCTCTGTCTCTTATGCGAATACACCGTGGTGGTATAATTCTTGCTGGGATGGAAGTTTCTGGGGGAGAGATAGTAATCCTAAACCATACTGGACAGGATCTTCCGGTGACTATTACAATTGGGGCGCTTTCTGGATAAAGTAAACGATTTTTACTCTTAAAAAATGAACCATTATAACGATATATGAGTACTCCCCGGTGTGAAGGATCGTGTTGTTTTTTTTTCTTTACAACGATGCCGGTTTCGTGATATACTTCTGTTAGTTTTAAAAAAACGAAGGTAATAAAATCCTCTTTTGTCTTAATTTCATTGACGGGAAGCAGGGCTATTACTGTAAAAAAAAATGAAGGAGAATTAATATGTATCAAGTCCATCAAAAAAGTATGATAATAGGACTCATTCTGTTCCTGTTCTGTATTTTTCCCCTGGTCAGTCAAACGACCATTGCACCGGGAGCCCAACTTGTGACCGCTTATTCGAGCAATGTATACTTCGAAGGCCCCACATGGGACCCTGTTAACAATAAATTGTATTTTACCACC
This sequence comes from Spirochaetales bacterium, assembly GCA_016934975.1. GTDB lineage: Bacteria > Spirochaetota > Spirochaetia > SZUA-6 > JAFGRV01 > JAFGRV01. Next base: position 4,583 of record JAFGRV010000347.1, read on the forward strand.
CCGGATAATTCTCCTTATACAGTATATCAGCTTAATACATCGAATCAGGGATCTGTCTGGATGAGCACTTCCGAGAGATGGAATGGGACATTTCTTGCCAATGACGGAAGATTGATAGTCGCCGAACAGCAGAATCCCAAAATCGCAAGCTATCGCATCGGTGTAAATGGTCCCGAAGATAAACGGATTCTTGCCCAGAATTCCTCATGGAATCCGCCGAACGATCTCTGTCAGACACCGAACGGGCATATTTATTTTACCGCACCGAGCTGGTCTGTGTCCTCCCAGGCGGTCTATCACTTAACTCCCCAGGGGGTGGTGAGTGTTATTATTACCGATATGTCAAAACCGAATGGAATTATCGCATCCCCGGACGGGTCTAAACTCTATGTCGGTGATTATGATACGAAAAACTGGCGAGTGTATCCCATTAATGCGGATGGCTCCATTGGGAGCGGATCGATATTTTTTAATCCTTCATCGGGCAATATGAATGGCACTGACGGTATGACTATCGATGAAAACGGAAATCTCTATTTAACGGGAAAGGGAGGACTCTGGATTGTTTCTCCCCAGGGAAATCAGCTTGATTACATTTCCATTCCTGAGTATGCCTCGAATGTTACTTTTGGTGGTGTTGATGGAATGACCCTTTATATTACATGCCAGAACAAAGTGTATAGTCTCAAAACCACAGTACATGGCGTAAAATGGGCAACCGGTAACCCCACACCAACTCCGGGGGGGCTGAGAGGTGATGTGAACAACAGCGGTTCTGTCGATATTGTAGACGCCCTGCTTATCGCTCAATTTTACGTCGGACTCACTCCGGCAATTTTCAATGAAGCCCTTGCCGATACAAACTGTAATGGCTCAGTCGATATAGTAGATGCCCTTTTAGTCGCGCAGTATTACGTCGGATTATTGACTTCATTCTGCTAGTGTCAGCGGGTAACTGACTTCCAATTTTACATATAAGGTGTAGTGTGGAGTTTTACGTTCTTCCCATGAACTTAAAAAGCTGATCTTTTGAGATCACATGCCATATCGGTCTTCCGTGGGGACAACGTGCGTTCTCCAGCTGAAAAACCCGGTGTATAAGGTTCTCTGCCGTGAGGTGGTCGATGGTGTCACCATCTTTAATCGCATTTCTGCATGCGGCCATGCTGTTTAACTGGTGGTCGAGTTTATCCACCTGACCGGCTGATGTTTTTAAAAAGATTACTATTTCTTTGGAATCGATGCTTTGAAAATGTGCGGGTAATGCGGTAATTTCATAACAGCAGTGTCCGGCTTTTTCGATGGAGATTCCCTGTTTTAAGAGGGAGGGGAGGAGTTGTGTTATATGTTCTGCTTCCTTTTCCGTCACATCGAAGGAGACGGGGAATAAAAGCTCCTGCATGACAGGGGGTTTCCTTTTAAGTTCTTCATAGAGGAGTCTCTCATGAGCAGCATGCTGGTCGATGATATATATATTGTCGTTGTACTCTACGACCAGAAAAAGACCGAATACCTGACCCAGGTAAAGAGGCTGATGTGAGGTCGTATCAGCTTCGGTCCCAATCTCCGGATGAGTAAGTGGGGAGGTAATACCGGTTTTTTGGTCATGTAAAGATGGATATGTATATGACGGTTCTTTCACGGCTTTTTTAAAGGAAGATTCACTAAAGAAAGGTTGGTTGGTCTGTTCATGATATGACATACCGGGAGTTGCCGTGGTAATGGAAAATTTATTTACAAATGATTTTATCATCGAGACAATACATTGATGAATCTGGGGAAGTATGCGTATTTTGCACTCTTTTTTTGCAGGATGGATATTAAAATCAACGAGCGCCGGATCAATCGTAATAAAAACACATGCGACGGGATGATTGTTTCCGGGGATATAACCTGAAAAGCCATATTCAACTGCCTGAATACAGGCATATTCAAACACCCTTCTTTTATTTATAAAAATTTGGATATATCGTTTATCCTTTTTTTGTATTTCAGGGCGTGCAGCGACAATGTCGATGGAGAAACCATCCCCTGAATCGGTGATATATTCAAAGGCGTGCTCCGGTGCCAGGTCCCGGAATACGGTGACTACCCGTTTCAAAAGGGTTGCCGGAGGGAGCATGAGTTTCATTTTTTCATTTGTGGTAAGCTTGAACAAAACTTCCGGGAATGGGAGGGTTTTCTCTATGAATGTGGATGTACACTTCGAACTTTCCCCGGAAATCGATTTAAGGAATTTTTTTCTTCCCGGCATATTATAAAAAAGGGATGAAATATCCACAATGGTCCCCTGTTTACTTTTAAATTCCTCCAAAGAAATGAGTTTTCCCCCGTGAACAACGAGACGGTGGCCATATGGAGCCTCGGGAACTGCACTGGTGATTTCAAGTTGTGAACAGGTGCTTATAGCGGAAAGAGCCTCACCCCGGAATCCGAGGGTACTTATTGTATATATATCTTCCACATCATCTATTTTGGATGTTGCATGGGGGAGGAAGCAGAGCTCAAGATCTTCCCTGGTCATTCCGCTGCCATTATCCACGACCCGGATCCGTGACATCCCCCCGTTTTCGATTGAAAGGGATATTTCCGAGCTTTTTGCATCAAGGGAATTGTCGATTAATTCTCTTACTACAGAAAACGGCCGGTCAATTACCTCACCGGCCGCTATTTTTCGTGCCACATTATCCCGGAGGATATGAACCCTCCGGGCTTTATTTTCTTTATCCACGTTTCTCACAAAGTATTATCGCCTAATAATGAATTCTTGTCTCGATACCCATGGAGTAATCGATTTTCATGGTTCTGTTATCACTCTCATAAAGGATATCACCGGTTTCAGGATCCCTGGCAACGGCTGTAGAAAAGAGATATGCAATATCAAGGTTATCACTTACTGCATATACGATTTCTCCATTCAGGGATGTGTATTCATCAAACCAATCGAGCATTTTCCCGGTGGGAGATTTTTCTCCCGCGAGCATCTTATAAAAGTATGACCGGTCGTAACTGATTGATCCTGATAGATTAACCACAGGTATGACATCGCTCCGGAGGATAAATTGAGCATGTAAGCTGTCTTCTCCGTTCATAAACTCAAATCCATTCACGCTTCCCATGGTCATCGGCAGCATGTAACCGATTTCGATAGAGAATATTTTGTCGAGAGTATAGCCGCCCTGCATATAAATACCCATGGTAAGGCTGTCCCATTCTTCTGCTTCCGGATTAAGGATATATTCTGCTGTTTCAAGGGCATAGTTTGAACTCTTTGTATCATAGGTTGTATCAAAGAATTGAGGTCTGAATGTCCCTGAGAAAATCCTGAAGTCCAGGACATAGTCTATCACCAGGACGTTTCCGAAAAATCCTGTGGAGAATCCGTAGTTTCTCAAGAATGTATCACTATCCCCTGTGACGATCGCCTCAAAATGTGGTCCGGCATCTATTCCTGCATATGCACCGCTTCCGTCATTCAGGAACCATGGGAACATTCCCGCGAGGTCCGCAAAAAGGACGATGCTTAATAATCCGCTTTCAATGATCGGCTGGTCTATATCAATACCTACATTGATAAGCATGGGATTTCCGATTTCTTCTGCCGTGGGAAGGGGACCACCGGATAATGTAGGTAAATCCTCACCCGGATTGATATCTGCGATAACCGATAACCCGAGGGCAAGGGAACCTATTGGTCTGATAAATCCTCTTCCACCGATAATTCTTGGTGATTTAATAATTTCGGAAATATCGTTCGAAATAAACTCAAATCCCGCGGACTCAAAGTCCATTCCGAGATTAAGACCAAGCCGCCGTACTGCGGGGAATTCGGAATCATTCGCGTAGTTTTTCATTATGAGTCCGTGACCGATGGTAAAATCATTCATATTTCCGATTTTTATCCAGAAATCGTCTCTCGGGTAACCCCATTGCAGGTATTTGATTTTTAAGAAAAAATCCGATAGAAAATCGCTCGTAATATCAACCACACCTTCCTGATCTGTTCCGAAGGACCATTCATTATTACCCAATGGTTTATACCATTTGTCCGGATCGAACATATCATCCTGATATATAATAGGAAGATAAAGGGCTGTTTTAAACTTTCCTAATGC
>JAFGRV010000348.1 GCA_016934975.1 Spirochaetales bacterium
ACAGCACAAAACGATGAGAAGAGCATGAAAATGTTATATATAATTATAACTGTTTTCTAAAACCAGGAACCGGCAGACATACGAAGGCCCTGGTACAGCATGCTGTTTGTCATGTAATTCGTGACAGAACGTTCATCCATTGCCTTCTTGTTCTGATAGGCTTCCCAGAGTGCGTTGAGCAGTTTATAGGAATTATTCGCCCAATCCGTATCAAAGAATTTTTTTGTATTCAGATTCATCGGCTTGCCCGTGGAATTTGTTTTTTCGTCATAGGGAAAAAAACAGGCACCATTGGAGGAATATTTCGCGTAGTAATACCATAAGGAGGACGAATCCTCAAAATAGAGTTTAATCATGGTAACGGGCTGGTTATCATCTGTGTATATCACATTGACACCCCAGAGGAACGAATATTTTTTGCTTCTTTCGGTGTGGGCAATAAGTGTTTTATCGGTATGAAGGAGGATTGGGACGATTTCAAGGTACCCGGTCGCGTCTTTGTTGAATTTGAAATATTTAAGCAGCACCCCGTATTCATCCATGATTGTCTCGAGCCCCTTCCATTCACCAGCCAGCCCGGGATCGAGTTGAAAATTGTCATCCTGCGGGTTCGCCGTCAGCCTGTTTTCCGCTTCGGCAAAATAATCAAACCAGGTCTTATTGCCGGATTCGGAAAACACGATTACTGACCCAAGTAATAATAAAAGTACAACCAGGTAATGTTTCATACAATTCCTCCAATTAAAAGTTTTAGCATAAATGTGTTTCCTGTAAAAATCCTTTATTTTTACAAAAATCTTTTAAATTGACTAGAGTCCCTCACTCCTGCAGTCGGTCATAAGTATTTTAAGTTGAAAATCAGCATCATGGAAAAGCACCCAGACATAGTCCCCCTCTATTCTGCGTATCACGCCATCATTCCATTGATTATATCCCGGATCATAGGCAACAATCTCTGTTCCTATCTTCCAGAAGAACGGTCTGATCCGGGAGGTCTCCATCCAGAGGACATCGGTTTCATCCAGCCATTCTATTTTCATTTTACCGGTTTTCAGTTCAAGGATGGTCGCCACATACCAGTAATTCGTGTCATTATATTTTGCCAGGACCCTGTCACCAATACCAATAGAATCCAGGGACCCTATTTCCTGTTCATCCGCATCTCCATACATGTAATCGTACAACTTAGTCCATGGCCGTTCCTTGTAGTATTTTTCGAAAGAAACGCTTTCCCCCCATCCCTTATCGTATGTCCGGATAGTAATCCGTTCTGTCGGGTGGGTCCTCACCCATTTCCCATTATATTTTTCCAAAAAAAAGATCCGCACCTGCCTTGTTCCATTAATGACAACATCTTCATTCAGAAAAATATTAAAGTCCACCATTATGGATGCGTCCTCAACAAAAGATACCCGGCTGCCGTTTACCCGGAAATGGAGCCAGTAGCAGTCCTTACCGCCATGAAAATCCATAACTTTTACTTTTCCGTTATTTTCCATATCGCAATCGCAGTATTTTTCCTTTGAAAGGAATACTTCCGTATCATAGCGGAGCTCGACACCATAGTGTTCTTTTATATATGTGCCGATGGTGATGTCCCCAAGGGTTGCGGTATATTCCGTCACTTCATGGTATGACCGGCCTTTGTCAAATGATTCACGGGCCAGGGAGAGAGTATTACCCTGTTGTTTATATGCGAGGAGACCCATATCCAGTTCCGTCTCATCCTGGTAGCGGCTGTAATACATAATCCGGATAGTGTTGCCGATGGTTGTATTATCAGCAGGATTAAACGGCATTCCATCTTCAATAGTTTCTGCAAAAGACTGTGACAATGCAACTATGGAAATAATCATGAACAAGAAAAAGTAAATTTTCATCATCATCCATCCTTAATAATAAATTATCGAATTTCATCTTTACCAGTCTAAGGAGACTTCTAAATACTACTGTTTTTAAAAGTCCCCTTAGAGTGTTGTATAGAATTCACCATTAATATACAGGACCGAATCTTTATCAGCAAAAAGGATAGTCATTACATCCACTTCCCCATTCAGATTAATCAGGGTCAAAAAGTGACCGTTTATTCTATAGAAACCTGACTTCTTGCCTGATGTGGCAGACCCGAACGTATACCCGTCAATTTTACTGTAATCACCGTATTTCATACTATCAAGCGATTGTGTAAAAGGGTCCTTGTATGAGGTGAAATCAGTATTGATATTGCTCGCAGTTGTATAGGTACCGTTTTTTTTGAATATATAGTATCCGCTTAAGGCAGTGTTAAAATCCTGGTAGCTTGTATAATAGAAATATTCATAGCTGTTATCGAGCCATTTCTCCCTGGCCGGGGCTACATCATCCGAACGATTATATTTTCTGTTAAAGAGTGTGAACCCGTTTTTTGTCATGGTCAGGGTTTGCTCCTCTGCCGCGCCTGTTCCGCAATTTCCGGTCAATGTAAGGGTATTTCCCTTAAGGGAATAGGTATAGAGACTTTTTTTGTTGAGAAGAGCCATCGCGTCCACGTCAAAAGCGGCAGGAAAAGGTTGTTTGAAATGACAATACCCCCTCCTGTCAAAGACACACCAGTAATTTCTATTATCAGAAGCGGTAGCGCCGAATATGATGCAATGATATACTCCTTCAAGTGGTGTTTTCGGTTTTTTATCCGGCAATATGGGTATCTGCCTGTCTATGTAAACGGTTGGAAAAATTTTATTTAGAATTTCACCCCCCGCAGAAAATTGGTCAACAGTGGCCTCGAGTGTTATCCAGAAAGCGTGTTCAGAGGCATTATCCACCAACCCCACCACCGCGACTGCCACTTCCGCTTTATTTTGATTGGTACCTCTTAAACCATACCATACAGAATTGCCCCCGCCTAATGTATCATACTGGGGCTTTGTCGCCACCTTAAGAAAGGGGGAGGCCTTCATAATCTGATTGGCAATTGTCGCGGATACTTTCTCCGCTGTCACCTTTTCCTTAAAAACGAATGACGGGGGAATAGTGATAACGAGTTTTACCTTATACTGCTGCATAGTACCCTGGTAAATATGAATATACCGCCAGTCTCCCTTTGCGAACCGGTAAACGTTCCATGTCTTTTTATCCAGTTCCGGGATGGTAAGCACCACTTTCCCCCCGGGTGACCGGTAAAAACCACCGTCTGTAATTTCATGTTTATCTACTGCCATTACATTAACTCCTATAGTAATAAGTAGTATGATACATAGTAAAAAAAAATTACATTTCATCTCCCCGTATCTCCTTTTGGCTTTTTTACCCTCCTGCATCTGCCCATTGGTAAATTATAAGAAAACATATATTGCCGTGCAAGGTTATTTCCGGTATTTCAAATATTCCTCATCAATTTTATAATTTCAACTCCGTCTTTTATCAACCACAGGCATGAGAACTACATCTGAAATTTGCAATTTCTGTTTTATATAATTATACTAGGTAAAGACTATTCGTTGTCAAACACCAAAATCCTTTCAGAAGGAATGTAAAATGAAGATGAAATATATAGTTATGAAAATCCTGGTCCTTATTTTTCTGTTTTCAGGATTCAGTGTTCTGTGGGGAGAGGATGATGATTCAATCCCCGGCATCTGGGTCCGGAAAAACCCAAAAACATATCATGTCGGATTCACGGTGTACCGTACAGGTACAAAACCCGTAAGGATCACCAAAGGAATCCTAAAACAACTTTTTATCATGCCCCTCCCGAAAACAGACCGGTATCATGTTGTTAAAAATGTTATCACCCCCCGGAACAGCGATATCCTTTCGTTTTCACCGGGCGGCGACCTGTATGTCCGGGCAAAAACAGAAGGGATCCCGGACGAGACAACAGTCGCGTACGACATCACGCTTTATGATATTACAATCGATTATTCAAAAATCAAAACGATTTACAATTTTAACAAAAATTCACCCATCTGGGCCAATTACACTAAAAAAGAAAGCGATCGCCTCGATCCGGAACAGCCAGAGATCGTAAAAATAGCTAAGGAATTAAAATCCGGATCAAAAGATTTTCTTGATTTTGCCCGGAAAGCGTATCAATACCTGCAAAAGAATTTCAGGTACACGTTGAACGGAAAAACAGACAGCATAGCGGACATTATCAACAATGGCGGTGGTGAGTGCGGCGCGTTAAGCAGCCTTTATGTCTCCATACTCCGAAGCGCGGGAATACCCGCCCGGCAACTTGTAGGCGGTCTTGTCAATGACAAGGGAAAATGGGGGCCCCATATCTGGTCTGAATTTTATCTTGAAAAATACGGGTGGATACCCGCGGACCCGGCAGCCTGGACAGGTGATCCCGAAGGGTGGTTCGGATATATGAGTTCGTCACATATGGCCTTTAACATCAGAAGGGAAGGGACCTTTGATGTGATAACGACAAAAAAGCAAACAGCGGGATTGCAGAATTTTTACTGGTGGATTTACCAGGACACAAGTACCCTGGACGGGAAACTGAATTATGATTACAGGGTGAGCTGCCGGGAAATCAGTACCAGCGAAGATGACTCGGACACCCTTAACCCCTGGGAGGGATTTTCCCGGGATGATGACACAGACCAGGTGGATATGACCGGCATATGGGAAACAGAATGGGGCGGTACGGACGTAATCAGGATGACACTGAAACAAAATGGGAATTCGGTGACAGGTGTTTATTCATATAAAAACGGGAAAATCCAGGGAAAAATAAAAACCGCAAAAGGGAAAACAGTACTGGAAGGGACCTGGACGCAGAGTGATGGTACGGGCTGGTTTTTATTTACACTGTCCCGGGATGGTGATCGTTTCACCGGCCTCTGGGGATATTCCAAGCCGGAATCTTCCGGGCACTGGAACGGAAGCAGAAAATAAAATCCATGCCACAGATTTGGGGTCTTATATTTGATGCAGGTTATTTTTACTTTCGGGAGATTACGAATCTTCATCATCTGTAATTGTTCCGCCCCTGACTCCCTCATTTTTCCGGGACAACCCGATTATCCGGATAAAACTATCATATTCATAAACCCCCTCAAGTTTCCCGGCTTTTACGAAATAAACTCCCTCCATAGATGCAACATCAGGCACTGTCCTGGAAAGTCAGGTGTGAGAGGATAGTAGGAAATATTGACAATTCAAAATATTGTCATATAGTTAAAGCATGATAAAAGCAAAACACAACATTATCATTCCCGCTGTCTTACTCATCAGCCTGATCCTTCCGGCCAGTCTCTTCGCCGTATCTTTCGGAGACAAACAGGTTGATGCATTGTACCAGAAAGCCCTGGATGCCACCTTCACGAGGGAAAAAGAGGTATTTACCGGGCAATTGGGCAAACTAAAAAGCAGTGCGGCAAAAAAAGCACTCCTGGCCCTCCTCGATGATTCCGATTCCTGGACCCAGGAGGCTGCAATCGCAGGACTTCTTCTCTTAACGATGCCGGATGTGGACAGGATATTGATAGATAAGATGCTCACGGAATTTATGATTGATGACAAGATAAGTGAAGGGATTATCCGGAATGGGGAGCGGTTTATTACACCCTTGATAGAAAAGTATAAAGATCTTAAAAAAGAAGAGGACCGGGAAAAGATTCTTGAAACACTTGCCCGGATAAAACATAACCAAACGGATGAATTTCTTAAAAAAATTATCCTGAATAAACAATCAGGGGACCGTTCCATGGCTTTTCAATATCTCCTGAAATATACTCAGATAAAAAAGGAGTATGTCTCCCAATTTTATGGCGATCCTGATCTCCGGGAGTATGCCCTGTCCTGGCTTGTGGATAATGGGACAAAACCCGATATTCAGGTATTTTTAGAGATCCTGAACAAAAAGAATGAGAAAGAGGCAATTATCATTATTTGCTACGAAGGCATCAATAGATGGGGTAATCCCGAATTGAAGCAAAAAATTTATCTGGAGGCATTACGAAATCCCCGGGAAGTCCTTGTCCGGGGAGCTCTCTATATTTTCGGTTATATGACGAGTACGACAATTGTTGATGAGCTTTGCAGACTCACAAAACAGGGAGAGACTCAGACGACACGGATAAAAGCCGCATCAACCCTGGGGGAATTGAATGAAAAAAAAGGCATACCCTATTTGATATCAGTCTTAAAAGAGAACTATATCGAAGAAAAAGGTTCTCTCGGAATAGATATCCTCTCGGGCATTTTAACCTTCGGTATCTCCGCAATCATGGATACCATTTCCGCTCATATGAGCAGGAAAGAGTTTGATTCCGGCTTACGGGGTATTTCATCCAGCCTGAAGAGAATGACCGGTGTCGATAACGGCACATCCTACGAAACATGGCTCGATTGGGGAATACTCCACGGATATACCATCGACGGCATCAATATCATCCAGTACCTCTTTAGCGGGTATCCGGCAAAGCGGGCGATTGCAATGGAAGAAGCTTTCACACTTCTCGGGTTTAAGAATAAGAATGCCTATCTGAAAATATATCCCGGGGATAAGAACAAGGCTGATGCAGACCTTGCTTTGTCTCTTGCCGCTTTGCTTATAAAAAAGGGGTATCTGGCGGATGAGGAGTTTGAGTGAGGTATTGGTTTGTTAAAAGAGTTCTTTGTTTTGCAATTAATTTGATATATCAAAAAGACTTTGTCGAATAGAAGAAATATATTTTACCCCATAAAACAGCCGTTAAAGGTCTTTTTCGGCTTATAAATCTGAACTACGAATTATTCATCCTAAAAACATTATTTTACAGATTTTTAGGTTATACATGTGTTTTGCGAGCAAAGAAAAAATAAACATCGGATTACCGCATGTATGCGGACGGATTCTATCGGCTTTTTTAAGAGGTGTTAGTTGCAGCTCTTGCGCTATCATAAAAGCTTATTTTCCAAAATTCGACATGGGATACCTCCTGATAAATTAGTCGTAAAGGTAATCTTTTTTCCGGTTTTAATCATTTTATTTTAATTCGGGATTATTTGTCAATTCTATTTGTGGTAGTGCGGGCTTCTATGCCTGCAAGTATATTGGGGAAGACAGATGTACCATTTTATGGGAATGGGCAAATGTTGTTGCAGAAGGTTGTTGAGCTTTGATGAATGTAGGTATTACGGATACTGGGATGTTTGGGGGGGTACAGGTAAAATGATGAAATGTAAAATTTAACGCAATTATCGAAACTATATTTTTCCTGTATTTTCTATAGAGGCGATTATTAGTTTAGCTATCATCTATAGGAATTCTTAAAATTTGTATGTTATCCAACTTCATTTGTAGAGATGGCCGAATGTTCACCAAAAAACTATACATAAAATAGTGAAAATCTAATAATTTTATACTGTTTTTATCTTTTCAAAACCTATAAACTATTAGAATGTAGTTATTTGGACTTGCCAATTCCATTGGCGCGCCTGTTGTGGCTGCGGGACAGCCTCAATTACCCCACATTCTATCTTTTTATAACATAAGTAAATATTTTAAATGTCAAGAAGTATAAGACGCATTACACTATATATGCAATTTATCATCCTGTCTACACCAATTCTTTGAGAAGCGTTATTGCCGGAGTAACGCGAATTTTTTCCCGTGATATATAATCTTTTGTGCCGGAAAGGCTGATCTGCCAGGCCGGTGTCTCCGGGAAGCGGGCTTTGAGATATTTTAGGCCTTTTGCGATGTCGTCGTCGCCTGTCTTCACCTCGACGAACATAAATGGGGCACTGTTTTCCTCCACAACAAAATCAGTCTCCCTTCCGTCAATATCACGGAAATATTTAAGATAGATGTCGCGTCCTTCCGTATCCTGCAGGAAATGAACCCATTTAAGAAAATTCCGCCATTTTTTGTATTTGTGAATTTCATCGAAAACCCAGAAATCGGATACCGGCATTTCCCCGGCGAGAATTTTCTGCCGATGATCCGGTATGTCCCAATTAAGATACCCCGGCCCTTTCCCCAACAAAGCTTTCGCTAATGTCGTTTTCCCGACCTGCCGCGGCCCGGCCAGAAGCACCATCTTTTTTTTCAAGTCCTGTGAAACCTGACCTGAAAGGCATCTTTTTTTCATATTTTTATAATACGAGTAATTTGGACAGGTGTCAATATTACTCGCGAGTAATTTTGACTGGAGGGAATATAGCCTGTGAAGACAGGTTCGGAATGTCCGGGTTGCTTAACACGTTTTTACTA
>JAFGRV010000349.1 GCA_016934975.1 Spirochaetales bacterium
CGGGACATATCAACCGGATAAAGATGTGATTCTTAAAGAGGCTTATACTACTGAGATGAAAATCGCGGATATGGATAAGGATTCCTATAAGGATTTGCTTATTATTACCAAAGATGGTTATGACTCCCGGCTGTATTTCCAGGTATGGTATAATAGATCGAATGCACATTATACTCCCGGGGATGTGAATGAGGATGGATTGATTGATATAACCGATGCCCTTTTAATCGCGCAATACTTTGTCAACCTTAATCCGCGTCAATTCACAGCTCCCCTGAAAGCCGGTGATGTGAATAATGATGGCATTATTGATATTGTTGATGCGCTTCTTGTTGCTCAATTTTATGTGGGAATTATTGATGAATTCTGATTGTCATAATATATGGCGGTTCCCGGGATAAATCCGATAAGCGATTATTTTCCGGCGAAAACGTGATTTCATTGATAAAAAAAAGAGCATTCCTTCATGGAGTAGTATATGAACGGAATGCTCTCATATAAAAATATAAAAAACTTAAAGAAGTCCTGCATGAAGCAGTTTCATCATTTTACTTACATAGCCGCATCACCGCGGTGGCTCCCCATAGCGCTCCTGCCTGGCCGTGAAAATCTCCGGTGCTTGTGGGACGGTCGAGGTAGAATTGTTCATTGGATCCCTCGCCGGTTCCAATGCAGATATTTCTTGCTTCACCGTTTGAATTAACATAACCGTTCAGTGCATTGATTCCCCGTTCAGCTACCGGCAGGTATTCGTTTGCCGGGAGCCAGCCCATTCGTACACCTGTCGCTATGGCAAAGAGGAACATCCCCGTGCAGGATGTTTCGAGGTAGGCCGAAGAATTTGTGATAACCTGGTGCCACATACCCGTGGAATCCTGGTAGGTTTTCAGGGCTGCCATCATTGATGTATAGGCTCTCATGATGCTATCGTACCCGGGATAATCTTCCGGCCACACCATTAATGCTTCGGTCATCGCGGAAGCCGCCCAACCATTACCCCTGCCCCAGAAATAGGGTGCATTCCGGGTGTGGTGGAATAGCCCATTACTTTTCTGCAAGGCGGTGAAATAGGCTTCAAACTGAAGCTTGCAGCGGTCGAGGTATTTCGTATTCCCGGTAGCTTTATAAGCCTGTATTTGGAGTGAACAGATCATGTACAAATCATCCACCCAGTATCTTGTATATTTACATAATCCCCCGCTATTCGGCGGATTATACTCCTCGTCTGCAAGGTACAGGCCGTCGTCCCGGGCTTTGGTATTATTCGTCTGCTCATACAGACCTAAGCCCCAGATCCCGAAGATATTATCATCCACACTTCCGGTTGGCCTTGACCCTGGATAGTAGGTCGTACTCCCGTTAATCAGGGTTGAATTCCCTGTCAGACCGGCATAGACCAGTGTCCCGTACCAGACACACGCATGTGCATAATAGGTGTCCGTAGGATGCCGGTTGAGGGTATTGTTCGCGATACGGTTGGCAATACCTCTGCCGAGTTCACATGCAGCGAGAGGCTGCTGGCCGACATATATGGTTTTTTCTTCTGTATCGATTTTGCCTTCATTATCCGTAACCGTCACCGTGATTGTATATGTGCCTGCGGTTGTGTATTGATGAGAAGTGACGGCACCATTTGTTGTATAACCATCACCGTAATTCACCTGATATTGTGTTATCGATCCGTCGGGATCATAGGAGGCTGATGCATCGACTGTTACCGTATTTCCCGGTTCGGGATTTGCCGGACTTACTGTAAAGACTGCGACAGGATCACCGGAATAGGCTGTTACATCAATCTTTATGGCATTAATTAATGCATTCTCCGTAACGGTCACAAACTCGATATTAATTTCTCCATCACTTACTGTCACCTGGTTTTCGGCAACATAAGCAGCGCTGCTTCCTGCCCTGGCATAGATATCAAGGTTGCTGATAACCGGCGCTCCCTCTATGCGAACATTAAAGATTCTCGATCCCGAGGACGTGTGATAATTCTCCGCAAAATAAAGAGTCACCAGAAAATCGCCGTTAGGAACTGTAGCGGAATAGGTGGTGCTTCCATATCTTTCAGTCGAATAGAGGGTCGGATCCGAGGTTCCTGAAACGGATGCACCATTGTCATAGGCAGTTCCTCCTGAAAACCCTGTATCAGCTGCAAATCGTGTCCCGTCAGAGGCTGTATAGGCGTTACCGCCGCAATTGACGGCAAATACAGTCTCAGGTTCCGCTGTTGTGGGTGTAGGAGTCGGTGTATCCTGACAATTCAATTCATCGATAAGACCCACGTACAGCTGAGCTATCAGAAGCGCGTCGACGATATCGATGGAGCTGTCATTGTTCACATCGGCGACTGTGGAGTCGAAATTCGCCGGATTCAGGCCCACATAATCCTGGGCAATGAGAAGTGCGTCCACGATGTCGACGACCCCGTCTGTATTAACGTCTCCACAATCTGCTGCTAATACCTGACCCGCAAAGACCAGGATGAACAGCATAATGATAAATTTGATTTTCATCTTTACCAGATTCTTTTTCATTTTTTTTTTGCTCCTTTTATTAATGATATTAAGATCATGATACCAGTTCCACCTTACTTTACAGCCCCTCGATGAGTCCGACAATAGCCGTATCGAAACTCTGGGCTGAACTGTATGTACCGCGCATCCACAACAAAGCCCTGTGGCTTTCATCCCATTTCGGGACGATAGGCCTCAGGTTGTCCATTGAGGAATTGGCGGTGACAGGTACCCAATGAAAGGTGGCTCCGTTGTCGCAGGTGACCCCTTTCCAGATCTCCTTTTTACCGCTGAAATTCCCTTGATCGGTACGCGGATCATAGGGTGTGGAAATATAAATGACTTCGGGATTGTCCGGGTCCAGGGCACCGAGACCGGTGTAATCCTGTTCGGAATCGTAGAGTTTGGTGCCGGCCCTGGAGAGGTAAGTCAGTTTCCAGCTGTTCCCGCTGAACCGGGCATACATCAACCTCTTGTCGGGATCGCTGCTCGAAGAGCCTACGACCCGGGCGGTCCAGATCACGGCAATGGTACCGTCGTCGTACCGGACCAGGTCCGCATTCCATGCATGGTCCAGGGAGACTCCGCCGACCGACGATCCTGCCCGGAACATTTGTGTATATGCGGTGATGTTACTTGCGTTTCTGTCGGTGAAGTCGGAGTCGATCACTTGCCCGTTGGAATTATATATCCGGCCATTCTGTACATATCCGTGGTACAGGCTATTATTGTTGTCCCGGGGATGGGCTTCGGTGCCGAGAAAATCGATGCGGTCTACATTGTTGCCCCAATACTTGTAATACCCGGCCACATACCCAACCTGCGGAGTCGAAGTAAGTCGTCCGCCGAAATTCCAGGATCTGCCGTTGTCATTGCTATATAAATAATTGGGGCTGGTACCAGTGGACCGTACATAACTGTATAGAGTATTGCCGATGTACCACATGTTGGAGTAAGTTATTCCATCACCCGCATTAGAACCCCAGTCGTAATTCTTCTTTGAAGACCAGGAACTGCCGTTGAAATAACTATATCGGCTATAGTTATCATTTTTGTGTCCTGACCACATGGCCGCATACCCGCCGTCTTTTGTCTTGATAAAAGCCGCCGTATCGTGATCGTCGTTATATGGGAGTGCCGAGTCGAGTGTATATTTCTGACCACTGCCTGAGGCGAGATTCCAGTGCACCACATGCGCCTGGCCGTTTTGTACCGAGCCGATGATGAGTTTGTTGTTTTCCTTATCCACAATCGCACGCTCGTCCTGGTACCAGCACCAGCCGCCGCTTGAGTTGAATGTTATAAGCTGCCCGTTTACCCAGTTTGATCCGCTCGGACTGGCACTTTGATTGAACGGGCACTCGCTGATAATGTCGGCTATTCGAATAGTTTCCGATGAAGAAGCTGTATTGCCCTCATTATCGGTGATAGTTACGGTGATTGTATAATTTCCGTCACTTGAGTAGGAGTGAGAAGTGACGGCACCTTCGGTTGTATAGCCATCGCCCCAATTCACTTGATAGTGAGTAATTGAGCCGTCGTAATCAATGGAAGCAGAAGCATCAACTGTCACGGTGCTATTTGGTTTTGCAGATGACGGACTTACGGTAAATTTGACGACAGGATCGCCGCTATAGGATATGACATCAACCTTTATGGCATTAATTAATGCATTCTCCGTAACGGTCACAAACTCGATATTAATCTCGCCGTCACTTACCGTCACATAATTATCGGTAACATAAGCAGTACCGGCTCCAACTTTCGTATAGATATCAAGATCACCGATGGCTTCGTTTCCCTCTATAATAACATTAAAGATTCTCGATCCTGACGATGTGTGATAATTCTCTGCAAAATAAAGTGTCACCAGAAAATCTCCATTGGGAACCGGAGCAGAATACACAGAGTCTCCGTATCTTTCGGTCGAATAGAGGGTCGGATCCGAGGTCCCTGAAACGGATGAGCCATTGTCATAGGCAGATCCTCCGGAAAAACCTGTGTCAGCTGCAAATTGTGTCCCGTCGGAAGCTGTATAGGCACTGCCCCCGCAATTGACCGCAAAAACAGTCTCGGGTTCGATCGGTACAGATGTCGGTTCCGGTGTCATTGTAGAAGGGCATCCTGTTAACTCGTCGATAAGATCTACGTAATACTGAGCTATTAAAAGGGCGTCCACAATATCTATATTACCATTACCATCGACATCTGCAGCCGACGGATCGAAATCCACCGGGTGCAGATCCACATAGTGTTGGGCGATGACGAGGGCGTCCACGATGTCAATCGATCCGTCCCCATTAACATCCCCACATGCTGCTCCAAATGCATAGTGAAAGCAAAAGACAAGGAACAAAACAGTCAATAATTTTATTTTTACATTGCTCTTTTTCATAATAATTATTTTCCTTTCTAAAATAATAAATATTTTTTTAAATTAATCCTTGGATCAATTTAGTTATGGCGAACAAGCGGTCACCTCGGGATCGAAACAACTGAATTCCTCAAGACCAAAAAACGCAAGGATTGCGTTTTCCTCGTAGGACATGGAGTGTCCGTTCCCCGGTGAAGACCAGGTTTCGAATACAATAAAGCCGCACTCGTCTTCCCAGAACTTACGTTCGTAGGTATAACCGGCATTTGGAGGACTGATAGTGTCTTCGTAAGCCGGAGATGAGCTTAAGCCCAGTACATTTGTCCACTGCTTGATCGCCTCTCCCATATTTTTATAGCTGATTGTCGTATCCACCATCCCATGATAAAGCTGAATCCGCGGCCGGGGTCCGTTATATCCCGGGTACATTCCACGGGCCTGGTCGCCCCATGCCTGAGCGGTTTTGATGGTATTGCCTCCGGCGCAGTTCCCACACCATTGATTACTCGCACTGTACCCATCTGCCCAGCATCCCGCGGGAACCCCTGCTCTCGCGGAGCCGCCCTTGAAAATTTCGGGATACACCGCCAGCATGGCCTGGGTCATCATCGCTCCCGAGGATCCTCCCATGATATAGACGCGATCCGGGTCGGCATTATAAGTGGTCAGTGTGTATTGCACCATCTGAGCTATGGCTTGTGTGTCCCCGCCGCCGTCATGGGTCAGTGATGCGTTCGATCCCACGTCCCAGCAATTTTTCTGGCTGTTGTCCGGAAAAATCATGATGAAGCCGACTTTATTCGCTGCTGCCACGATCTTCTGGTTGTTGTTGAATTGCCCTGAGGCGGAGTTTCCGCAGGAATGGCAGGATACCACAATGGGTGGTTTGGAGGACGGTGCTCCCGGGACGTAGATGTACATGTTCACTTCACTCGGTACATTTCTCGCCCAAAGCGATCTGCTGACCTGGTTTAATGAGCCCTGGGGAGTGGAAGGAGGTCTGGTTTCCTCGCAGGAAGGCGCCTCGCTGACGACGACGATTTTTCCCGTAGCATCTGTTTTACCCTCATTATCCGTAACTGTCACAGTGATGGTATAGGTGCCTGCATTATTGTATACATGAGACGTTATAATACCATTGGCTGAATAACCATCTCCGAAATTCACCTGATAGTGTGTAATTGTTCCATCAGGATCATAGGAAGCGGAGGCATCAACTGTTACGGTATCTCCCGGTCCTACATATGTCGGACTTATTGAGAAATCAGCCACAGGTTCGCCGCTAAAGGATAATGCAGTAATCTTTATGGCATTTACCATTGCATTCTCCGTAACTGTTGAAAACTCGATATTAATCTCTCCGTCACTTACCGTAACAGAGTTTTCCGTGACATATGCAGTATTTCCTCCGGCTTTTGCATAGATATCAAGATTACCGATGGCTTGAATCCCCTCTATAGAAACATTAAAGATTCTCGATCCGGCGGAAGTGTGATAATTCTCTGCAAAATAAAGAGTCACCAGATATTCGCCTTTGGGAACCGGAACAGAATACTCGGAGTCTCCGTATCTTTCAGTCGAATAGAGGGTCGGATCCGAGGTCCCTGAAACGGATGAGCCATTGTCATAGGCAGAGCCGCCTGAATATCCCCTATCAGCCTCAAATTCCGTACCATCGGAACCCACATATGCGGCGCCGCCGCAATTGACTGCAAAAACAATCTCGGGTTCGACCGGTACAGGTGTCGGTGCAGGTGTCATGGCAGATGAGCATCCTGTTAATTCGTCGATGAGGTCGACATAGTACTGGGCAACCAAAAGTGCATCCACAATATCTATCCCGCTGTTGCCATCGACATCAGCGACAGTGGAATCGAAATTCGCCGGATTCAGGTCAACGTAATATTGGGCAATCATGAGTGCGTCGACGATATCGATATCTCCGTTTGCGTTAACGTCACCGCATTCTGCTGCAAAAATTTGTCCCAGGCAGAATACAAGCAGCAAGGAAATCATACATATGGATTTCGTCATTTCTTTACTTTTTTTCATTTTTTTTTCCTTTCTCTATAGTTAGGTTTATCTGGTATAAAGCTATAAACTCCACATGAACAAAACGGAAGTTCCGTCACAATTCCCGTAAAGAAGATAAATTTTTTTGTCATTGGGTTTATTTTCATATCATTCTCGTTTTTCATTTTATAATTTTATGGAATTGTTATATTTGCGGTTTACCTACAAAAAATCCCAATAAAATGCAATAATTTGAACGTATCGGTAACTTTGGGTAATCCGAATTCTTTTGAGGTGTACTTTTATTTGATGAAGTTTATGTGAAAATGTTTGATTTTTATAATGAGCTTTATTTTCAAGCGCTTCAATTAGCTTAAAAATTTTGTAAAAAGTCCGGACTTATTGCTTACATCGCACTTTTTATATATTTTTGAGATGCTGTATTCCACTGTCCGCAGCGAGATATTCAGCTTTGCCGCAATTTCCTTATACAGCAAGCCATCCATTAACAGCTTGATAATTTCCGTCTCTCGTCCTCTAATTCCGTATTTTTTACAGTTATTTTCAAATCCCGGATTCCGGGGATCTGCAAGGTTTTGTTCAATATCATAAATTACCCCCTGGAGCCTGTTTTTGTAGTACTTCATATCATGTTTTTTCTGCCGCTTACGTAGGGAAATAAGGGAGTCGATTTTCGCATCTAATTCGGAAATGGAGAAGGGTTTTTCGATATAATCGACAGCGCCCATGCCAAGTCCCTTGATTCTTTCTTTTTCGCTGCTCATGGCTGTAAGAAAGATGAAAGGAATATAATTATACCCTTCCATTTCGGAAATTTCCGCAAGCAATGTGAAACCGTCTGCTTTGTCCATCATAATATCCGAGATGATCAGAGACGGAAGGGGTATGGTCTTGAGTTTAAAAAGGGCTTCCGATACATCCCGTGCCAGATATACACTATATTTATGTTCCATAGATGCCTGTATGAACTGAAGCAATTGTACGTTATCATCCACAATCAAGATCGTTGGCTTATCCGGGGAGATGTTTCTTTCTTTGATTACAGCGTTTATGAGGTAGGAGGGAGCAGTCTCCGGAATTTCCTGTAACGTGACGTGATCCTTTGCATCAGTACTGTCTGTAAAATATATTGAAAAGCAAACGCCTCCTCCCCTGCATTTCTCTACAGTAATCCCGGCACCCAACTCGTCGATAATTTTTTTCACGATGGAGAGTCCGACACCAATTCCCTGTTTGCTGGTTTTCTTCTGTGAAAGCAGATAATAGGGTTCAAAAATATGATCGAAGGTTTCTACGGGAAGCCCGGGCCCATTATCGCTGATCCGGAGGAGTGCCTTTCCGTTCCTGCGTAAAACATCAACCATGATCCGTCCCCCCGGCTGGATGTATTTCACGGCATTATCGAGTATGTTATTAAAGATCCGGTCAAGAGCCAAAGCATCGCTTCTTATTAGTATGTTGTTTTCCGCATACACCTTTATGCTGATATTTTTTTTATCAGCCAATACCTGAAACAATGCACTTTTTTTGTGGGCGCTTTCCGATAAATCCACCAGGGTATCATGCTGGTAAATGGTGTTTCCCTTTTGCAGTTTTTCCACATCCAGGAAATTAAGCATATTTTTCAGTAATATATTGATATTCTGTTCGATTACCGCAAGGTGTTCATCAGGTTGATGCTTTTTCATATAGAGCGAGAGGTAATTTTGTATCAATGTAAGGGGTGTTTTTGTTTCATGAGCCACATTGATGAAAAATTGTGTTTTCTGTTCATTGGCTTTACGGGTTTCCTCCAGCAGATGGATTTCCTTCAGGGTACCACTGATCTGGTTGCGTATCGACCAATAGAAATGTTCATGGGATGTTTCACTGTCCATGAGTATATATCCGAATTGCTCCTGTTTATAATAGAGGGGCAGAATTACCCAGCTCTGCCAGCCATGCTTCTTTATAATTTCTTTGGAAAGGAGTTCCGACGTGGCGAACCGCATTCCCCCGGGAGGGAGTTCTGCGATACCATCCTTGTTGAAAGATAAGACCAAACGAGACCAGGGGGGAAGTGCTGTGGAGCTCATGGTTGTCTGTTTAGGGTTCACCTTATTATCTTCATTATCGGGTTTCAACTTGTTGAAAAGCACCTTATTATCTTCATTATCGGGTTTCAACTTGTTGAAAAGCACCTCATTATTGTTATTATCGGGTTTCAACTTGTTGAAAAAATTCTCCGGATTCTCATACAAGCATAAGCAGCACCGTCTGATTTCTGCTTCAGGCAGCAGATTGGTCAGGATCTTTAAAAACTCCGGTAATTCCAGTGTAGAGGTCAGGGCCCTCTCCATATTATGAATTGTTGTTTGATAATTTATATAATTAAAAGTGGTATATGCAGTTCTGCCCAGAACCTCCCAGGCGGTCTGGTCTTTGTTGTTGGAATAGTCCGTAACAGGATGTTCCGGAGGGATTGTCGTTTTGTTAAGGTGATTGCCGGTAGCGGGAAGCAGGTCCAATGCACCTTTCAGGCGCAGATGGGTCAATGCCTGTTTCCAGGACTTCATAACAGGCAAGCCGATTTTAAGGAGTTGACTGTTTATATATTCCGGGTATTTAAAAGATGTGTTTTTGAGGAGTTGTTCAAGATCCTCTGTCATCGATAGTGTGTCTGTATGGTCCAGGGCATCCGGGCAGCCGCAGGAGTGGCGGGGGATAAAGTGTGGACGAATAGATACGGCCTTCGGAACACTTTTCCTTTCTATTAATTTTATCAAAATATCCGTTGCCTTGGTTGTGAGTGTGTTAAAAGGGTAATGGACTGTACTCAAAGGGGGAATCATGCATCCGGAAACAACGATATCGTCGAATCCTGTTACGGCGATCTGATCCGGGATCACGATCCCCCGTTTTTGCAACTCCACAATGACCCCGATGGCCATATAATCATTACAGCAGACAATAGCTTGAATATCTTCACCCGGTATTTTCCTCCGATTATCGAGTAATTCACTTACGGCAGTTGCACCGGATTCCTGTTCAAAGGTTCCCTCAACCAGCAAACTCTTATCCACAGGCAGGCCATGGGTTTCCATAGCCCTGGTGAAACCGGCAAACCGTTCCATCACATCATTGTGCTGCCGTGGGCCGCTCAAAAAAGCAATCCGGGTGTGATGATGAACATCAATAAGATGGCAGACAGCATCATACATCCCCGCTGCGTTATCTACAATGACACTGGGAATACTCTCTATGGCCATTCCCAGGCTGACAACAGGCAGGGGGTGAAACCGGAGACAGAACTCACGGAATTCCGGGGGTGAGGAAGAAGAGCAAAGAAGATTGCTGATAATTATGATGCCATCTGTGATACGTGGGGTTACCAGGTTATAGAGAATATTTGCCGGTGAATCGAAAGAATGGGAAGATTGAAACGCCATGCCTGCAAAATAAAGCAGGTTGAAAATTAGTTTTTGTGATAATTCTCTTGTTTGTCGAAAGATGCTAATCGGGATATCGTAAAATAAACTGGTTCCAAGAAGAGCAATGGTACGATTACGGTCCGCAGTTTTCTTTTTAATTAGTTGAGAACTTTTCACTGAGGTGAAGTCCGGTTGTTGTTTATCAGGGGTGCTCTTCACCGAGGTGAAGTCCGGTTGTTGTTTATCAGGGGTGTTCTTCATAGTCCTGAAGTGAGCTGCTTCCTTTCATAGTCATTCTCGTTTTTGTACTGAATTCTTAGTATCACTTATTTACATTGATTTTTCAATAGCTTTATTGAAAAACTTTGAACCGTGGTGCCCTCAAAAAAATAAGCAGTTCTGATCGCAGGATACTTATTAAACCGACGACCCACAATACCGCCATGCTTCATCGGTAAGCCGGTCATCCATGGGATGCTTAAACTCATAGTATGAAAGGACACACCCGGCGGCCGGGAATACCGAACCATCCCGGGAGGGACAGGCGATGAGGATAAGGTCTACATTCCCCACGGCTTCTTTAACAACCCAATTCTCATAACTATAGGTATGAACATCCGCAGCCAGTTTTGCCCATGCAGACCGCTGCTGCTTTGTTCCAATCGCAGTTGTTTCCCGGGATGAATCCTCTTGTGGTACTGTCACAATAATTTCCTGCTTCTTTTTCCAGCCATCCGGCGCAAGCATGCATAAATGCTCGTGTTCCTTCAATTTTCCACGACAGCGGGAGGAATATTCCTTTGTTATTCAAAGGCAACCATAATGACCTTTGCGTTTTTAATGGAAAAAGCTTTTACAGCTTCATAGCCAAGACCAGAATTACCGCCTGTTACTAAAATTGTTTTTCCTGTTGTGGCTTAATAAATCAGTAAAAGACCACCTGCAAAGCAGGTGGCTTTTTCCAAATCAAAAGAATGTAGAAGGCAAAGCCTTCAAATCAAGAGAAGATACGTAGACATGGACCACCCCCAAAGGAGGTGGCTTCCTTTTGATAGTGAACCGCCTACAGGTGAACCATACGAACCAGCCGCTTGTGATGTTAAAATTATTCCTGTTGCTTCGCATTCCCTTTATCCTTTTCTTTAAGCCAGCGGTAAAGTGTCGTTTTATTTATCCCTAACAGTTCAGCAGCAGCAATGACATCATCATTTGTTTGTTTTAATGCTTCGGTGAAAAAGCTGTTTTTAAGAATTTCCAGGGTCGGGAACGGACCTGAATACGAGATTATTGGTTTGTTATTCAACTGGTCCTGATTGATGCTGTGAATTTTTTCTTTCGTACGATGAATACTATCTTTTATTACTTGTATGAGGAGGATTTCAGGATGTTTATTATCGATTGCCCGTTTAACCAGACTCTCCAATTCCCGAATGTTCCCCGGATATGCATATGATGATAAAAGCAAAAGGAGTTCCTTTGGATAATTATCAATTGCTGTGATACCAGTATATTTTTGATGAAAATGCCTTGTGAGAAGCGGGATATCCTCTATTCGGTCACGTAATGGGGGAACTGTGATCTCACACTCTGAAAGCCGGTAATAAAGGTCTTCCCTGAAACGTCCATCGGCAATCTTCTTTTGGAGATCCGAGTTTGTCGCCGCGACAATCTGAATATCAGCTTTTTCATTAATGGTAGAGCCTACCTTATAATATTCACGCTCCTGCAATAACCGGAGGAGGTACACCTGGGTTTCTACCTGGAGTTCACCAATTTCATCCAGAAAGAGTGTTCCCCCGGCTGCTGCTTTGATTAATCCATCGGTATCTTTCTCTGCCCCGGTAAATGCCCCTTTTTTATAACCAAAGAGGGTACTGTTGAGCAGTTCCCGGCTGATCCCTGAAATGTTAACAGGAATAAATTTCCCGGTTCTTTCACTTGCAAGATAAATTGCCCTTGCAATAAGTTCTTTCCCAACACCGCTTTCCCCGCGAATAAGGAAATTAAGGGATTTTCCGGAATTCTTTTCTATTATACATAATTTTTCTATCATCCCCCTATGATTTGTGATTATTTCTTTGAAAAATTCAGGATGAGAGAGCAGTTCTCTCCTGTGTCCTTTGAAAACAGCGAGCAGACGTTGGTTCTCCTTTTCCGCCTTCCTGAGGTGGTCAATGATCGTCCTTATACGCTGCAAATCAAATGGTTTTATAATATAATCGTATGCACCCCTCCTCATAAAGGAAACAATACTCTCCACCTCGCTTTTCCCCGTGGTAATTACTATCTTAATATCCGGGAAATGACGCCTTATCTGTCCAAAAAGCTGATCACCTGGTAATGATGGCATTCCCAGATCAAGAAAGATTACAACTCCCCTTGCATCAAGATCAGTAAGAAGCTGCATAACCCCAATACTTTTTCGACAGAGAACATAGTGGCAGCAACCACTTTGCTCTAAAAACGTCCGGAATTGTTCAAGTATAATCTCCTCGTCATCAACAACAATCACCACCAATGGAGGTACCTTAAAAGGTTCTTCGAAACCAAATTTTCTTATACCATTATCATTGTCGTTTTCTACTCTATATAATCCGGTCCTATTATCCATCGTTTCATCTCCCTTCTGAGGTGCCTGAACAAAGGGAGTGGATTCATTACTTTTCTCTTTATTTCCTGAATATGGTATTTCCCCGGAGGCTGATTCAATGGTATCTATTATTTCATCCCCGGATAGATGCGCGCTTCCTAAAGGAAGGTAAAGAGTAAAAACACTTCCTTTTCCTTCCTGGCTTTCACATGTAATATGTCCGTAATGGAGCTCGGAAAAGTCGGCTGCGATAGCCAATCCAAGGCCGAAGCCTTCTTCTTTCTGCTTTTCGTTATTTTGCAGACGTGTGAATTGGGAAAAAATGGCCGTTATATCACCCTGTGATATTCCGCACCCCGTATCCTCTATAATAATAACCGCAACGTGTTTCGGTTTTGCACGGGGCCATTTCCAGGAATATAAGGATTCATTATATACTTCAGGGGCTTTAACAGTGAGGGTGACTGAGCCCCCGGGGCTGGTAAATTTAAGCGCGTTTGAGAGAAGGTTCATGATGGTCCGTGATACTTTTACGTAATCGCAATAAAGACTCACCGGTGATACGGCGGGAACATACTGATAGTTAATATTTTTTCTTTTTGCTTCGGATTGGCAGGTCTCATAGCATTCGGCAATGAGGACAGAGAGATTGTTTTTACGCGCCTGCAACCTGAGATGCCCCTCTTCCTTTTGAACCAGGACGAGGATATCTTCGGCAATCTCTTTAATTTTTTTTATTGCTATAGCTGCCTGAGCAGAATCAGGGGCTTTTCGATTCTGCTTTCCCGGATGTTTTTTGTAGTGTGCCATCGGTTGTGTAAATGATTGAAGGAGGTTCCTGAGATCATGCATCACCTGCCCCATACGATGTTTAAATGATTGATCACGTTTTTGCAAATCTTCTTTTTCAACCCTTACAGAATTTACTTCCTTTATTAACTGTTCCTTTTCCGCTTTCTCTGTGCGGGCAACAGATATAAAATGTAAGACACGTTTTTTCTGAACACGATAATGGAATATGCCCATAAAAAGTATATAAATGAGAAAACCCATTGCCGGCATAAAAATTGGGAGAATGGTCCTTTTCAGGATAAAAAGGTTGATGCAGGTTGTCACATAAAGAATAAAACATGCCAAATAAGCGAGGAATTCGAATGGAGTAGATTTAATATATAATGAAAATACATAAAGCAGTATAGAAAAAATGGTAAAAAGCAGAAAACAGAGAACCGGATGAAGGGGGGTCACAAAGCGCCGGGTCATAATCATGTTCATAATAGTTAAAAGAATCTCACTGTTGGGAGTGAGTTTATCAAAAACACCCGGTCCGCTATCCTTATTCTGTAAAGAAACATCAGAAATGAATACAATTGCATCCTTTAAAATATCCCGCAGTTGCACCCGAAGGACACTGTTCTTCTGTGCTTCTATAATATCAAAAGCAGACAGGGCATAAAACGAATTTTTCCAAGGGGCAAAGTAGTTCAGACGAATTTTCCCTTTGTTGTCAATTGGAATAGCAATATCCCTTATCCTGTTCCCGGGTAATGTTGCATTCTTTAATAGCAAGTGTCTTCCCGGAGAGAGGACTACATCATGACTCCCCACCTGCAGGAAAGAGCACATAATCCTGAGTGGAAGTGACGGGATGTAATAATCACCATAAGAAACAATCAGGGGAAAGGAGCGGTTAATGCCATCACGGTCCGGATCACAATTCACATGACCGAATCCTTGTGCGGCCTTTGTTAATGCAGGAAACGGCGAAAGAATCGCATCAAGGGGTGAAGTTCCGCTGGTTTTATTTTGATTTGTTTCTAAAAAATCGAACACTACCGATTTTTTTTCTTTTGCAATAAAGTCTTTATTATAAAGAACAATGGGCAAAAATACATTACCTGCTTTTTGTATCGATTCGATAAGGGTGGTCTCTTCTTTTCCCGGATTGGCATGTTGATAAAGTATATCCAGGCCGATACACCCGGTGTCCTGGGTATGTAAAACATCAACCAGGGAAGCGACGATATCCCGGTCTCTCATTGGTTCGTCTCTATGTAAAAGGCTTTTATCATCAATAAGCGCATGAATAATGTATGGACTCGCTTCTTCTTTTCCCTTTAAAAGATAGCGAAGCAAAAAGAGACGGTCAATTATGTGTGCTTCTGCAAGCGAGATGACTGGAGCAAAAAGGATTCCCAGGAGTGCGGCAAAAGCCCACATAATCAGAATCACACCAATGAGTGAAAATGATACTTTTTTTATAACCTGCCGGTCTGTTTTGTTTTTCTCCACAACAACTGCCTCCGGAAGCTTTCTATTTTCAATGGGAAAGTATCACGGTTTTTATGAAAATGTTATCCACAGTCACCTTTTCCGCAGGAAAGCTGTAGTACTCATCTCCCCGGAAGGTCACGGCTACAACCTGGATTTCACTTTTTATATCCCGGGTAAGGGGAAAATGCTCAAGCATCAAGGTACGTATTTCCTTAAGCACAGCCTGACGCGTATCCAGGGTCTGCACGCTTTTGGGGTTTACCCTTTTTTCTTTATGAAAGTTCTTAAGCAGGTCTTCAAGTGCAATAAGTCTTTTTACCGAAGCAATAAGGTAAAATGTCTCATTGCCGATTCCTTTTACAGGCGGGAACCACCTGAGATCGTCCGGAATGTACAATCCCTGGATTATTGGGGAATTACCCCGGCAATCATTAAAAACCCGGGGAACAATACATACCATATCTCCCCGTGCATCTTCAAGGATTACGTAAAGATAGACACACTCATCGGTTTTAAAATAGAGTTTCACAAGATCACCCGGATTAAGGTTTGCCCTGCCTTCCGTATAATCGATAGTCTTGATTTCCTCTCTATCGGTCTGATAAAAGAACCCATAGGTCAGTTCAAAGGCAGGGAGTGTCGGGGGTATGAGGATAAGTACTAATATTATAAAAAAAATATGTATACTTGTTTTCATGGTTATTCCTCTTTGTATCGATTTTTGATCATTATACTTTTATATTACGGAAGCTTTAAAAAGCTAGTAAAAAACAATCCAACCTATTCATCAGGGTGAGGGGGTAAATAATTCCCGGTACATCCGCAATCTTCGGGGTATTTCTGTATTTCAACATAAAATCCTTCCTGAGAAACTTCTCTTGCCCAGGTGTTGATCATATTCACCCAATTTGATTCAGAAACATCAGACCAGCCAGAGGCTAAAAAAAACGTTTCGAATTCCACACGACGCCCATTATCATCCAAATCTGGTCCTAACATTATTTTATCAACGCATGCTTTTGTAGGCGGTAATTCGAAATAAAAATTATATTCATCGCTTACCGTGGTATCCCCTTGGTCATCTGTTGCAAGGATGACAAAAGAATGAAGTTGGTTATATTCGAAATCAACATTAGTTACCTCATTTGTTTTTTCATCTGCGCCCAGGTCCCAATTGATCTGTCCCCAGGTTAATTCATTATGATAATCGAATTCAAGGTCATTGGAAAAACAAATACGTGACATGACATTATAACTTGTTTTCCAGATAAGGCTGATATGAAAACGCCTGACATTATTTTCATAATAATCAGTAAAGATGATCCGCTGTTCAATTATTTCCGGTTTTACCTCATCACTATCCATGGTAATCTCGATCCATCCTGTCTTCTGGTTCAATTCTTTGATATCAACAGTATGTCTTCCCCGGGGTAAGGTAAGCTGCTTTATACCGGAAAAAACGACGTCATCGCCCTCATAAACTAATATCTCGATATCATAATCCCCTGGATAAATATCAGGAATAGTCGCATCGATAGTAGTTGTTGTCTGATTATCGAAATCAAAGTCTATTGGTATGAATGTATCACCCTGCAGACTTCCGTCTGCATGGGTTATTCCCTGGATAGCTTGAAAATCCTCGCTTACAATAGTAAGGATGGCTAAAAAATCCTGGAAATCAGGCATTTGTTTTTCTCCATTGTCGCCACGGTTTATGGTGATTACATCTTCGGAGCAAAAGAGAATCTTACCTGCTCCATCTGCCAGCTCAATTGAAATATCATACTCCCCAATGTGGATCGAGGTCAATAAATGATTCCCTTCCGTATGCTCTTTGATAACCGGTAAAGGCACTTCGTTGACTATTTCACCATCCTGTTTAAGGAATAATGTACTTGTCTTTATTTTACCGGAATAGATACTTGTACTATTATCCTCATACTCCATTGCATATTTAACCATTACACGGCCATAAGGTGGTATAAAAATCGTGTCGCAGGAAATCAAAAGGAAGAGTAGATTGGCGATACAAAAAACAATCAACAATTTTTCATATTTCATGATGTTTTCTCCTAACCCTATATTATCAATAGTGTTTAATGTTATTTTGTTTCTTCCCTGTCAGGTCCTTTTTGATAATAATACTCATACAGTTTAATTTATTATAAAAGGATATCAAGCCGGACACCCGGTGAGATATCCCAATACTTTATATTACTGTATATCTGGCACGAAATCCTTCCGAAAAGCGATACCCCAATCATTCTGGTAATTGAAACTCCAACACCGCTTGTTAATGATAAAAAAGGTGTTTTAAAAGTATCCTGGTCTTCCCCGATGTTTCTGAATTTGAGAAGGGAAACGACCATGCCGCCTCCTGCCTCAATAAACAGAGACACGGGGATGTTAAATTGATACAGGTATCCGGCCGTTATCCCAATGGGAAGTGTAGTGAAAGTATATGAATCATCCAGGTCCTCCCGTATGGAACCAAAACCCACACCGGAAAGCAGGCCGCAAAGAAAATACCCCGCAGGAAGCTTTACAGCATACTGCACCGAGATTGTTGGGCTAAATCCTATGTCGGAAATATCTCCCCAAAATCCGAGGGGAAAAGATAAACCTATCCCGGAAGAATAAATAAAATAATTCTTCTTTTGATCCTGCATAGTCGAAAACCCGATAAATAAAACTTCACTCAAATTCCCGCTTTTTACTTCTATCTGTTTGATTTCCTCGGTACCATCATCATACTGAAGTACCACGATCATACTTCCTGGCGGACATACTTTAATTACCTGGCTAAACGGATTAATGGGACCCAGGGGCTCTCCATTTAAAAAGAGTGTTCCCGGTTTCCGGGTCGCGATACAAAGCTTTCCATCAGGAAGTGGGTTCTCATGGGTTTGCCGGTAAAAATAAAAAAGGCCCCCCTGCTGGTGTTTTGACATTGGCAGTGTGCCGTAAACAGGTTTTGCCGATGAAATCCCGCCTCGGATGTACTGATAAAGATCGATGGAGTCGAAAAAGGTTTTTTCATTGCTCTTAAGTGCCATTTTTACCAGTGCTGCAAACTCGGATTTATCCCGGACAGGCTCCATTCCCCCGGAGGTAATCACTTCACGGGAGAGTTTATTAATTGCATCGATGATATATTCCTTGTCAGGCTCCGGCCTTTCAATTTTCCCGCCGCGGTGAATATCGATAATGTCCCCGGCAAAACAGGAATCACTGAGCAGAAGGATATGTTTGGCTTCACAATTCTGGATGCTTCCCTTAATTTGTTGATGAGGTATCCAGTTTTCCTGCTTAAAAGGATTATAACCGGCATCAGAGGGAATCCAGAAACCGGTTTGCGTGAGGTTATCATAATACCCATGTCCCGCATAGAAAATAAAAATGGAATCATGAATTGTCAGTTTTTTTTGGAGATTTGAAAAACAGATCAGGATTTTTTCCTTGGTCGCTTCTTTATTATATAATTCCATTACTTCATCAATAAAATAATTTTGTTCAAGGATTGCCTTTATTTCCTGTGTATCCCTTACAGGATTCTTTAAGTCCGGCCATTTCTTATCCTCATAGCGATCGATTGCTATGAGGAGCACATATTGTTTCCCCTTTGTACCCAAGGGAGTGAGTATTTCTTCTATACTTCCGGCCCAGCCTTTTTCTTCACTATGTATTAAAACTGCTGTAAA
The DNA here is from genome assembly GCA_016934975.1 of Spirochaetales bacterium. Taxonomy (GTDB): domain Bacteria; phylum Spirochaetota; class Spirochaetia; order SZUA-6; family JAFGRV01; genus JAFGRV01. The sequence goes on from JAFGRV010000349.1 coordinate 18,900, forward strand.
AAATAAAAAAAGTGAGATGAAAAAAAGTATTTTTTTTATAAATAGATTTTTTCTTGTATCCATAAGGCCTGCCCGTATCGGAAATTCTTATCTTATTATATTCTTACTTTTTTAAGCAAGTAATATACCATTTGGGATAATTTTGGAAAAAAATTGTATCTATAAGAGTAAAGAACACGTACTTTTCTTTTCATTACATCATTTGCATGAACCGAATTTATCATTACTTTAGATAAAAACTTTGATTTTGATATAAACCTTCAATTTGGGTTATGATTGTACTATAAAAATCTGAAAAGTCAAGAAAAAAAACAGGTACAGCGATTCCCGGGTACATAAAATCTTCTCCATAGTGATATTGCAGCTTCATTGCTTTCAAATAGTAGTTTCGAAAAGAAGTACGAAATAGTTGCATTATGCAATATGTTGTAAAATACAACAATATAGTTAATTCTTTACGGGAAAAGTAATTATTCTGATACTAGTACTGATTTCATACTTTCGGGAAAAATTGTTGCATTTTTCAACAAATCGATACCTTTTTATGAAAAGGAAGTCGCCATGCTTTGCCGTCATATGTCTATCCATGACAAATATCAAAAGTAAGCATCTCTTTATAACACAAGAAAATAATATCAATGTGCTTTCCCCCCGGAATTTCTCACCATTCATGCGGTACCTGGTATATATTTTGCAGTTACCATGTCAGCGGAGTTTGTCCGTGCAGAATGAAATAATTTCAGGAGGAAATATAATGGTTCTTACAAAAACAAGATTTCTTAAAATTACACTTGTGACTCTGCCATTTTTTTTATGTATTAGTATTGTTCTCTTGATTATCGGGTGCAGTCTGAAAAGCGAGTCTTCGCAGGAGAAGCCCCCACAGGAGTTGGACGACTGTATCGTTGACAACATGTTGAAAAACCGGCCGGATATTCTGGAGTATTTCGGGTCACAGGGGATGGATACTTCACGGTCCACCTGGGAGACTATTGTTAATGAGTGGAGCAGGATGGACCCGGAAGGGTTTGAGGCGGCAAAAGTGAAAGCTGAAAGTGAATGTAAACCTGGGTACTTTGATTGTTGCCCTCCCGATTATACTAATCCACCTATTAATTATATAAAAAATCGTATTACACATTATGCACAACTATTAAATGAAATATCTGATTGGGATAAATATTGCATGCGCTGTGGAAGATGGAATCCACTAACAGACGATGACATGCCTTGTATGACTTTTGTATCAACGATTTGGTATTTAGCTGGAGTGAAAGATGAGGATTTGATTTCTGACGGTTTCAGCTGGTATTCACCAGGCATGGCCTGGCAAAATGGTGAAACCTTTTATAAATATGTGAAAACATATTATCCGGAATTAATTAAAGGTGTAAATTCAGATGACAAAATCCTGTGCAGTGAACATGGTATGGAAAGAGAATCCAATAGTTATAATTATAATACCTTCGTTGGTAAAGTTAATTCAAATTTACATGTTGGTGACATTTTGCAATATTATGGTAGTTTGGATGGAATTGCTAGTCCTTATTATAAACATTCGGTTATTGTGGTTAATATAGATTCTCAAAATCCAACTGTTGCTTCGTTCGGGTGGGATCATTATCCAAGCATAGATTGGACAACGATGACTTTTGGATGGACCCGGGTAAGAGTAATACATTTACCTGTTAACAGCAATATTCCACTGAAACCAAATTTCGTTCTAAATCCGAGTTTTGAAGGTTTATCAGGTAATCTCGTTTTTCAACAAGGAATTTGGTATTCAAGAAAATATGATATAGGATGGATTCCCTCTGATATAGGATATGATTTGGATTTATTTGCTTATAGTAATGAAAATCCTTATGATAATAGTAAAGCAAATTTTGGATACAGACATCTTATTCACAGTAATAAAGGCAAATTCGAAACATACCAAACCATTAATTTGGAAGCAGGAACATATATACTCAGAGCATATGCATATAGTGATGTATATAGTGATGAATATTCTAAATTAAATTATATTTATCTCCATCATTCTTTTAAATCAATACCACGAAACGTTAATCCGGAAGATCCGTGGAAATTAATTGAGATAGAAGATATAAAAATTGACACTGACGGAAATTATGAGGTAGGTATTCATTCAAATTATAGCGAATGCCACATCGATGATATGCAATTAATAAAAACCCAATAAATTACAAAACCAAAGGAGTCAACCATGAAACCAATCAACCTATATATAACTATCTGCCTTTCCCTGCTGATCCTTGGCGGCTGCACCCTGCAGCCATCCGGCCCCAAGCCGGATGAACCGGTCTCCATCACCCTGGAAGGGAATATCAGGTCCATAGACGATTACAGTTATGTGCCGGGCGCCAAAATCAGCATAAAGGATATCACAGCAACAACAGACAGCAGAGGCCGCTTTTCCATAACAGCAAGGGATGTTACCAATTCCGATTCCCTCTGCATCACCAAAGACGGCTTTGTCGATTACCGGATGGCCTTATCCTCTTTTTCCCGGGATACCCTGGAAGTGGAACTGACCATAAAACCGGTGGATACGATAGCCGAGATCGATCCCGCAAATCCCGGGGGCAACACAATCACCACCCCGGATATGGCCTCGGTCTATATTCCGGAACTACACAATATAAGTGAACCCCTGATCCTGTCCGTCACCACCTTTGACATAACCGGTGAGGAAATGAAAAGTGTACCAGGGGATTTTTCCGCGGTTGATGCAAATAATGATGAAACAACCCTCATGAGCCACGGTATTATCGCGGTCACGGTCAAAGGCAGGAACACAGGCACAACCTACGACCTGCAGGGCATGGGCAGCTTTGAAATATCCGTGCCTGTTCCTGATATACCAGGCACACCGCCGGAAACACTTACCCTTGCCTGGTTTGATGATGAGTCGTGCACGTGGGTACCGGAAGGCACCATCTCCATTGCAGCAGACGACCCGGGATTTTACAGGGGTACGGTGACCCATTTTTCTCTCTGGAACCTGTATAAATCCGTACCCCCTGTCAGCGTATACGGCATCATGAACGATCCTCTCCCCCCGGATGAATCATACCATATCCGCCTGGAGACCACAGGCTTCGGTATCACAGCCTATACAAACAAGAAATCCTTTCACATCAGCGGCATACCGAAAGGCACGCATATGACGGCCACTGTCACCAAACAGAGTACACAACAGACCTGGACACGGTTCTTCTATTCCGATAACGAATCCGGCTGCATCCACCTCGGGACCTTTCCCGATGAAGGTGATGGAGCCATGCCTCCCCCCAGGGACAACCATTTTCCGCTGCACATAAAAAACCCGGGTGCAGGCATTTACCCGGGCTTGTATATTACCCAGTGTGTCGATAACGGCCTGCAGCGGGTCTGGCAGGTGGGGAGAAACCGGAGTTGGGCCGAGTTCCGTTATATAGAAAACCAGTATGATGCCTGCGGCCCCCAGGGGGCGCTTAAATTCCGGGATTCACAGGTTGAAGCCGATACATGGATTACCTGGTGTACCGGTAGCGCAGACATACCCACCCAGCGGCTGGTCTGGAAAGCAAATGGGAGCAATTTCGCGCCTTATCTTTATTCGGAGGAGGGGAACGAGTGTTCTGCACTATCAACCCCGACCCCACAGCCCTGCCCGCCGGCGGACAATGCGCCCCTGTACCTGTCCGGGAACATGGGCGGAATTTTCCCGGGTCTCGTTATTACCCATTGTATTGAAGGCGGACTGCAACGTAAATGGATTGTGGACAGCAGCGGCACAAAAGCCTGTTTTGTTGGTATTGTTGGGCAGGAAGGGTTTTGCGGCCCCCCTTATGAAAATACGGAGTATAAAATCCCCCATCTATGGATACATACGGATCCGGGGAACCGGGTTGCCGCGGGAACCTGGATTACCTGGTGTACGGGTTACGCAGACAGGGAGGAGTATGTATGGCTTACCGACGAATCGGGGTTTGTTGGTATTTTTAAATGGCCGCAGGAGGGCGACTGCGAGGCATATCAAACTCCTCCACCAGTTACTCCGGCCCCAACTACCCCGCCTCCCCCCCAGGTCGGGGTTGCAGAACCCTGCGCCCGCTGTATCCTCGAAAAACGTCAGGATATTATATCCCTTTACCAGGCCGAGGGTTGGGATATTGATCCGGCGAACTGGTACAATATTGTCGACGACTGGTCCGGGGTCGATCCGGAAGGATATGCTGATGAAAAGGCGGGGTGCGGTTCCATATGCGATACTGTACCGTATGTGCAGCCAAGTACCAGGGGCCTGTCGTTTATTGCCTTCGACGATCCGCCGTGGTTCGATCCTGCACAGAAAAACGCAATTCCTCCACTCCTTTCCGACCTGGGAGTGAATACGGTTACCTTCACACCCAATTTTGACATTTACATCGATACTCTCTCGGATCGTCCCGATATGTTCGAGGCGGCCCGTTTTCTTATCGAGGATGCCGGTGTCGAACTTATAGGCTGTTTTGTCGGGATTCCTCTAAAATACCGCAAAGCGGACCATCAAAGCGACGCCGGGAGTTACAACGGGGACAGTGCGATGATTGGTGAGATCCGGGAATTCCTTATCCAATTCCTCAATCTCGGTATAAAAAAATGGTTTGTGTGGTATGAACCCGATAGCTGGTCTACTAGTGAAATCAGGAACGTATCATCCTATGCTCAGGTATATAATGCCTTTTTCAATGCTGCCAGGGCGGTTTCCCCTGAAATAAAAGTTGCCCCAAATTGCGGTTTTTCCAGCACAGCCTGGCTGGGTACGGTAATAAGTATGATTTCCGGATACGATGCAATCAGTTACCATCCCTATCCCAATACGAATGATCCTGCCGATGCCGTCTCCCGGCACCCGCCTTATCTGAATATCAATGGGATAAAAGCCCTGGAAAGCTATGGCGTAAAACTCTGGCTTACTGCATATGGCATGCTTTGGTCAAACGATACAACAACAGGTGAGAACGACCAGGCAATGCGGCTGAAAGCCGGATTAACCTGGCTGAATGGCCGTCCGAGTGTGGAGCATGCATTCTATTTCCGCTGCACCGATGTAATACACTCAAACGGCTACAGGGAGACATTCGGCTTGTTGCGGGATGATGTGATCACAACGGCCATTTCCAACCGTAAACTGGCGTATGAAGTGTTTAGAAATCCTTTTTAAATAAAGATGATATTCTCCCTTATGGGTACATTACAGGATAACAAACAATGTAATATTTTTCTTTATTTCTTTGTGCTATCAGGAAATTAAAAACCACTACAATCGGAAATACCGGAAAACCATTTGTTTTCCGGTATTTCTTTTATGTCTTTTTATTGATCAAGGTGTAATCGTTATATACAATTAATCCGTATTTTTCCCTTCAAACAATGGAAGAGGCATTTTGCTATTTAGAGTGTAAAGCAGATTATGCCAAATTCAAAAATTTGCATAATCTCATTTATATCTTGTTGATAGGTGCGGTCGCTCTCTGCCTGGCAGACAATCCGGTAATAGTTGTTTATTGTGTATTTCTACATCAGTAAATCCGGGATTCCGAAGACAGGTTCATCAGGAATGTTTTTTACCGTTAATTTGACGGTAAGTGTGTTGTTCGGATCGGATGTAAAATATTTTGGGAACTTCAAAACAATCGTGTATCTCGTTCTTCTTTCTACTTCAATAAGACTCACTTTAACTTTCTCGATATCCGCGGAAAGATCGACAATACCCATGTCAAAACCCGGTTCACATACGATATTTAAAAACTGCTCTTCTCCGTTTTTTATTTGATCGCTGTTTACGAAAAATGGATTGGGAAAAACCTTTATCAGTGGTTCCATAGAATAGGAGAATTGTATATTTATCTCAGGGACTATTCTACTATCGGTTTATACGAATGATAGCTATACGTATAATGCCCCTCCGGAATTTCTCCATCAGGAATAGAAATAACCGTTTCTGAACCCAAATATATTTTAAATCAGGCAGTGCCTCTCATATAAATCCCGGGGGATGATGATCAGTGCTCATAGGAAAAGGAATCAATTAAGCCAACAAAGTGCCGGGCGATCAGGAGGGCATCCAGGATATCAATGTTACCGTCGCAATTGACATCAGCCCTGGAGGCGATGAATCCGTCCGGATTCAAACCCACGTAAAATTGGGCAGTCAACAGGGCATCGATAATGTTGATGGTATCATCGCCATTGACATCTCCTAATTTGCGGGGAACAGGTGTCGAAACAGAACCGGCACAGGCCAGGGCTTGCTGGACGGCGTAATAGGCAGGTTTGGCGTTATAATCATCATCAAAGAGGAGAGGAAATCCCGATTCGGGAAAGACACTGGTAATCCAGGAATATTTATCCGGAATTCCCCAGAACTGGATTGCTTTGCAGGCTGGTTGATCCACGCAGCGCTCAATAACCTGACGGTAGATTTCGGCCTGGTTATTGAGATCGCTCTCTGTATATATTATAGGAATACGCACATCCATTTCGGTAATATATATTTCAAGACCCAGGGCAGCGAAGCGGGCCATATTGTCGGCAAAATTCTGATAATCGATCCCTGCGTCAGTGATGTGCATTTGGAAGCCTATACCGTCGATGGGGATGCCCCGGAAAATCATGCTCTCGATCATGTTATATACTCCATCGGATTTTTGATTGATCTCTGCGATGTTATAATCGTTGTAAATCAATTTGACAGCTGGATCGGCCTGGCGGCAATACTGGAAAGCATGGTCAATATAATCCTCACCGATAACATTAAGCCAGAAATTAGAACGGTAAGAACCGTTTTCGTTAAAAGCTTCATTCACAACGTCCCAGAGGAGAATTTGTCCGGCGAAGTGCCCAAGGATTACATCGATTACGTTATTCATGGCAGAGAGAAGTTGATCACGGGAGTGGATGTTTACCAGCCAGTTAGGTTGTGCACTGTACCAGATCAGGGTATGGCCATGAACCTGCATGCCATGAGCCCGGGCAAATTGTACAAGCCTGTCTGAGGGGCCAAAATTGTAATTGTTTTGAGTGGGACAGATGGCATCCAGTTTCATGGCGTTTTCTGGTGTCACTATATTGAATTCGGAAGCTGCCACTTCCTGGTAAACAATCGTATCGGACATGGAGTAGAAATTCGTCGGTGCGGAAAACCCTATGAAAAGCCCTAATGGTTCAGCCAGGTCTTTCAATCGATCTCCTTCAGGCTCCGCGGCCGGCAGCTGACAAAGCAACAATCCCATGAGCAAACATGATATAACACCTTTTTTAACTTTATTCATCTAGTTGTCTCCTTTTTATAATGTGCTTCTATTTTAACCTGAAATTCTCATTTATGGAAGCACAAAAAGAAACAGTTGACTATGCCCCGGAAATAAAAGCATAAAGATTGCATTCCGGCTTTGTCTATAGGATGATTAAAAAAAATAAAATCATGAACAAGTAAAAGAACTCAAGTTACCGACGTAGTACCGGGCGATCAGGAGGGCATCGACAATGGTGACGCTGCCATCGCAATCAACATCCGCATTCCGGGTGCTAAAGGGGTGGGGATAGAGTCCTACGTAGTATTGAGCTGTCAGGAGAGCATCGACTATGTCGATGGTATCGTCGCTGTTGACATCACCCCTCACCACCGGTCCCGGTCTCGGATCCTTATTCCGGAAACTGTACAGCAAATCCAGTTTTCTTTGATCGGGAACCTCCCATGTTCCCCAACCGCCGGTATTGTTAAGAGGGTTGTAGACATGGTTGTAAATACCACCAACACTGTAGGATTCGGGGTTGATTGACCAATAGATCGTATCAAAGATATTTTCGTATGCCAGATAGTCTAAAAAGGCATTCTGCCACTGCCAATCAACCGTA
>JAFGRV010000350.1 GCA_016934975.1 Spirochaetales bacterium
AATACTCATCCCTTATAATTTTTTTAAAAATGAAATAATCCAATAGAGCATATCATCATCATAATTGTCTGTTGCTGTTTTTATTTTATCAGTAAACCATTGTACATCGTTTCCTGTAAGACATTCTTCTATCTCCCGGGCTATGGAAAGAATAGCCCGGGGATTAAAAAGATTACAATTCTCCTGCAGCTGCTGTAATAACACACTAAATAAGGGCTGTTTGTGAGAGCGTATGCGAATATCCGGTTCATCGTGCCTGATTTTATCACCACCTTTTCCGGTTATCGATTCTTCACCGTCGGATTCAACATTAAGAGCATGTAATACCTTTTCAAAGAAGAGATTTATATCGATGGGTTTTGAAATATAATCATCACAACCGGCGTTTAAGTATTTTTCTTTGTCCCCTTTTAAGGAATAGGCTGTTAATGCCATGATAGGGAGAGAATTGAGAGTCTCATCATTTCTTATCCGGGTAAGGGTTTCCATACCATCCATCACCGGCATTTGCATGTCCAGTATGAGAAGATCATAATGTTGATCCTTTAATTTAGCGAGTGCCTGTAATCCGTCCGGGACAATATCGAAGGTTGCGTTTAAAAGCTGTAATAACTCCTGGAAGAGTAGTTGATTATCCGGAGTATCTTCCGCAATGAGAATACGATACTTTGAAAGATTTGCAACGGCAAAAGAGCTTTCGGCTATATCCATATTTATCTTCTCTTCTCTTTCTTTGTCGGAATCTCCATCATTATTTTTCATTTCTAATAATGGAATTCTCAGGCTAAAACATGATCCTTCCCCGGGAGTGCTCTCTAAACTGATCGTTCCCCCCATTTTTTCCGTGAGGTTTTTTGCTATGGTAAGCCCTAATCCGGTTCCGCCATAAACCCGGGCAGTAGATTGATCTGCCTGACTAAAGGCGGAAAAAACAAGTTTATGTTTTTCTTTCGGGATACCTATCCCTGTGTCACAAATAGAGATAATGACGTTATTATCTTTATACGAACAATCAATAATAACACTTCCTTGATGGGTAAATTTAATCGCATTTCCCACAAGATTGACAATAACCTGCTGCAATCTTCGTTCGTCTCCCTGAACACGGTTGGGTACGGATGGATCAATGTGGATAGTGAATAAAAGCTCCTTCTTTCTTGCTTCGAGCATGAACATATTACGGATATTATCCAGCATAGTATTGATAGAGAAAGGTAATGTAAAAAATTCTATTTTATCCGCTTCGATTTTTGAAAAATCCAGTATATCATTAATTAAATCGAGTAGATGCTGACCTGACCGCTGAATAATGTTCAGTCGTTGTATTTTATTGGAATCCTTCTCATATAATTTTAAAATTTCCGTAAACCCGAGAATAGAGTTCATTGGAGTTCTTATTTCATGACTCATATTAGCGAGGAATTCACTTTTTATTTTATTCGCATTCACGGCGATCTGTTTTTCCATTTTTAATGCTTCATTTGTTTCAATTAATCTTTTTTCCGTATTCTTTAAATCCGAGGTCCGGTCATTTACAAGGGCCTCCAGCCGGTCTGCTTCAGTTTTCATCGTTTCGTAGATAAAAATGCCTTTCAGGATGCCTGCAAGAAACATTTTTCTTAAAAGATGTTGAAGCATATTATTTGATGGGGTGAATTCAAATACGGTAATTCCTACAAACGCACCGTCACAGAGAAAAGGATGAATCCGCAGGTTATAAGGCTTTTCTTCCTGTCCTTGTTCGTGGGGTATAAATTTATGTGACGGAAATTCCGTGCCCACGAGCCTCGGAGTCGTATCTATATCACGGTCGTAGGCAAGAAGCAATTTTGAGAGTGAAGGGTCTTTCCGGGTAAAGATCGCAAAATAACACTTCATGATCTCCATGTGAGGAGCAGCCATGGACAATAAATACATAAGGCTTTTAATATCGACTGTACCGACTATGCCCTCGGTTAATCCGCTGAAAATTTTTATTTGTTCATCTATATCCGATTTTGATTGTGTCTGTATCTGCTGCTGTTTGGTCTTGATGCTATATTGTGCCTGAAAAAAAAGATTCTCCATGAAGATTTTCTTGTCAAGAGTATCAAAAAAGGAGGCTGATATTTTAAAGAGACCGGAAATTATGTTTATCCAGGTTTTCCCCTGAGTAGAATTTTTCATATTCTGAGATAATATGATATCGAAATTATCGAGAAATGATTCTCTGCGGAGGTTATTACTATCGGAAAAAAGGGTGTCCACAAACTTTTCTCTATTTTCCGTGGATAGTATGTTACTCCCGGGGATCTGTTCCAGTTCTTTATTAAAAAGAGCAAGTGCTTCTTCTTTCCCCTGAGATAATGTATCACCTGCTTTTTGTTTTATGCTATGCTTTTTGTTGCCTGTCAGTGTATCTATTGTGAGGAGGCTTTCTTTATTACAACCGCAGGATTGCCGGATTACCAGTTCCGTAGGAATTACCTGTAAAGGCTTAACCTTTTTATTTTTTATAATATCTATAATAATTTCAAGGGCTTTTATGCCCTGTTTCTCGATGTTTTGCCGGACAGTCGTAAGAGGAGGAGTCAGCGTCGCCCCGGGAGGTTGATCATCAAACCCCACAACTGCAATTTCGTAGGGCACCTGAATACCCCTTTTTTCACATTCTTCGATTACTCCTATTGCCATATCATCATTTGCAGCAACAATCGCTTCCGGTTTAACTTTCCTTTGATCTAAAAATAAACGAATTGCATTAATTCCTGCTTCAGCGGTAAAATCTCCCGGTGCAATAAGAGCTTCATCAATAGGTATCTTATTTTCAGTGAGGATAGTTTTGTAAATACTAAATCTCTGTTCCGCGTCCTGATTTCCTTCAATTCCCTTTATAAATCCTATTTTTTTATACCCATGTTCTGTAATAAGATGTTGAATAAGACAGCTTAAACCGGAAGCATTGTCTGAAATAATTGAGGTGATACCGGGAAGAGACTGAGAAATACTCACCACGGGTATGGGATCATATTTTTTACAGAATTCGACTAATTCCTGAGATGAGCAATAATGTCCCAAAGATCCCGAGGCGATGAGTATTCCATCAACATTATCCGAATGAGCAAAATCATAAATAGCATTGCAAAGAGCCTCAAATTTTTGTGAAGAATGTATGGCACCGCCAACTATTGTTATAAGATTTATATCAAGAGAAAGTGCTGCTTCCTCGATAGTAGAAATGAGATTGATATGGTAGGAGTTCTCTATCCAGTCGATAAATACACCGATTGTTAGTCTCTTTTTTAGCTTCATGGTTCTCTCAATAGCCTATCAGTTACTGTCAACTTTGTCAAATCTTTACGTGTTTGATAAAGTACTCTGCCAATTAAAATCAGCAATTCTGTATTTTTCCGTTATACAGGAGACTCCGGGGGAGAAATCCCGCCATTATCTTTATTTTTTATATTATAATTGTTTACCGGAAAGGTAATTATAAAGCACACACCTTTCCCTATGTCACTTTTACATGTTATGGTACCGCCGAGGCGCTGTTTTACAATATTATAGACAAGGTGAAGACCAAGCCCTGTCCCGCCCCTGATCCTGTTTGTCGTGAAAAAAGGATTAAATATTTTATCTATATTATCCGGATCAATTCCCTTACCGTCATCTGAATAGATGAAGTGGAGGGTATTGTCACTATGTTCGATAGTGAAATTAATTTGTCCGCTTCTATCATCCGTATATCCATGAATAAGTGAATTGAGAAGCAGATTTGTAATGATCTGGGAAAAAGCCCCGGGATAACTGAAGACAGTTAAATCGGGAGGACAATTGATGGTAATGGAATGTTTCACTTTTTTTAGCCGGGGCCGCAGGCTTAACAGTACGTCCTGGAGATAATTTTTAACATTAAATTGCCTTACATTCTCGCTTGATTGATCGACGGCTATGTCTTTAAAACTTCGTATAAGCTCATATGCCCGTTTCAGGTTTGAAAGAATCATGGAAGATGCTTCCTGTGCTATGTCCATATATTCCTGAAGTTCGGTTTTAGTCATATTTTGGTTTAAAAAACTGGTATAAATTGAATTGGTCTCATTATAGATATGAGAAGCGGCAGTGACTCCAATACCTATGGGTGTATTAATTTCATGTGCAATGCCTGCAACAAGACTTCCCAGGGCAGCCATCTTTTCGGTTTCCACAGCATCTTTTTGCATTTTTTTTAATTTGTTTAACGTGTTCTGAAGATTTTCATTGGCTATTGTTGCAATATGTTTTTCTTTTTTTAAAGCACTATTTAATTCCTTGAGCCGGATTTCCGTTTGTTTTAAATCGCCGGTTCTTTCATTCACAAGCGCTTCCAGGCGTTCGGCTTCGGTTTTCATCGTTTCGTAGATAAAAACACCTTTTAAAATTCCCGCGAGAAACATTTTACGTAATAAATTCTGAAGTATATTGGTAGCCGGGGTAAATTCAAATACAGTAAAGCCTAAAAAAACACCATCCCGGAGAAACGGATGAATCCGGAGATTGTATGGTTTTCCTTCAAGTATCCGGAGATCCGGGATAAAATTATCCGACGGAAATTCAATACCTAAAAGTTTCGGCGCCTCATCCATATAACGGTCGTATGCCAGTACTAATTTCGAATATGAGGAGTCCTCCTTGGAAAAGATCGCAAAATAACACTTAATGATCTGCATATGGGGGGCGGCTTTGGATAATAATTTCATGAGACTCTGTATATCCACAGTACCGATAATACCCTCGGTAAGTGCGCTGAATACTTTTATTTGATTATCGATTTCGGATTTTCTGCTTATTTCCACATGTGGTATTTGAGCTCTTATTATGGATTGGGCTTGAAAAAAAAGATTTTCAATACAAAGGAGCGTCTCCTTTTTAAAGGCATATAACGCCGTCGCTTTGATTAAACCTGACAGCACCTCCAGCCACAAATTTTTTGATTTCCGTCCTTTCATACTCATGATGATTTTATTTTGAAATAATTGAAGAAAATATTTATCCTGTATATTCTCTATATCAATAAGAAAAGCATCGAATAATTCTTCCAGATCTTTCTCCCTGATATTGAGATGATGAATGTGATGTTGTGTGGTCCGGATAAAATGACTCAAAATTTCTTCTTTTTTGGCGATGATGAGATCTGCCGTATTATCCGTTGAATTTATGCTTTTATCAGGTATCACCGTGGCTATGGTCTGTAATATTTGTTCGCAGCATCCGCAGGATTGTCGGATGATTAATTCAGTGGGTATGACTTGAAGAGGTTCCGCTTTTTTGTGATCCAGGATATCCAACATGACATGTAATGCTTTAATGCTTTGCTTGCTTATATTCTGCCGGACCGTTGTAAGTGGCGGTGTTATCGTCTCGCTGGCCGGTTGATCGTCATACCCGACAACGGCAATCTCATAGGGGACTTGAATACCTCGTACCTGGAGTTCCTCTATTGCTCCTATCGCCATATCATCATTTGCAGCTACGAGAACTTCGGGTTTTATATCGTTTTTTAAAAAGTACCGGACAGCCGCTCTCCCGGTTTCGGGGGTAAAATCTCCCGGTGTGACTAATTTTTCATTAAAAACGATGTTGTTTTTTAACAAGGTCTGCTTGTATATATCAAATCGTTGTTCGGCGTCCTGATTTCCTTCTATACCCTTAATGAATCCGATTTTTTTATACCCATGATCTGTAATAAGATGTTGCAACAGTGCCTTTAATCCGATTGCATTATCAGAAATAATCGAAACAATACCCGGGAGGGCCTGGGAAATACTTATAACAGGAAGGGGATGGTATTTCCTGCAGAATTGAATGAGCTCCTCTTCAGAGCAATAATGACCTAATGATCCGCTTGCGATGAGAATCCCGTCAACATTTTTATAATTCACAAAGTCATAGATGATATTGCAAAGAGCTTCGAATTTTTGTGATGAATTGAGAGCTCCGCCGATCATTGTGAGTATATTCACTCCAAGCTCATGAGCAGTGGTTTCTATGGCGGAAATAAGTTCAATATGGTATGAACTTTCAATCCAGTCGATAAATACTCCTATTGTTTTTCTGTTTTTTGTTTTCATATGTTTAAATTCGTTTTCGCCTGTTATTTGTTATGCGTTAAGATTGAATATCTCCTTTCGTGATTGTATTTTTGTGTAAAGGAATGGTGATGGAAAAGCAGACACCCTTTCCTTTTTCACTTTTACATGTTATAGTACCGCCTAATCTTTGCCTGATAATGTTATAGACAAGGTGCAAGCCCAGTCCGGTACCTCCGTTTTTTCTGTTCGTCGTAAAAAAAGGATCGAAAATCCGTGAAAGATGCTTTTTCTCTATTCCGTTGCCTTCATCCCTGTAGATAAGGGAGAGGGTCGAATCATTCTTCCTGATTGTGATGATTATTGTTCCCCGGTCGTGTTCGTCATATCCATGAGTAAGTGTATTTATAAGAAGATTTGTGATGATTTGAGAAAAAGCCCCCGGAAAGCTTGAAATTGTAAGATCCTCGGGACAATCAATGTGAATCAGATGATTTACCTTCTTTAGCCTTGGACGCAGACTAAGCAGGATATCCTGGATATAGCTTTTTATATTAAATTCTCTTACTTCCTCATGTGATTGATCCACGGCAATATCTTTGAAACTGCGTATAAGTTCATATGCTCTTTTCAGATTTGAGAGAATCATCGATGATGCTTCCTGTGCAGTTTCTATGTATGTATTGAGATCGGATTTTGTTATATTTTGTTCGACAAAATTGGTAAATATTTTTTTTGTTTCTTTTTCGAGATGAGAAGCCGCTGTTACCCCGATTCCGATGGGGGTGTTAATCTCATGTGCAATACCTGCAACAAGGTTCCCCAGGGCCGCCATTTTTTCGGATTCAACGAGTTCATTTTGCATCTGTTTCAGTGAATCTAATGTGACAGTAAGATTATTATTCGCAAGATTGAGCTCCGAGGTTCTTTGTTTTACACGTTCTTCCAGTTCCTCATTCAATTTTCGTACTTCTTCTTCGTTTTTCTCCCGTTCTAGTAACGATTTTTGCAGCATGTCATTGGAAATAGTGAGTTCTTCTGTTTTTTTTTGTAATCGCTCCGATTGATCCTGCAATTTTTGGATAAAAAGAGTATTTTTGAGCATATTATATAGGAGTGTACGTAACATCATATTAGAGATTATTTCTTTATGAACCGGAAGCTCCATGAACGCACACCCTACTTGTTTCAGGCCTGTAAATAATGGCTCGATGATAAGAAGGAACCTTCTGTCTTTGGGCACAAATGGATCCGGTAGAATTTCTACGGCAGGGCAGGTAATTTCTTTACCATTCAAATCTATCCGCATTCCATCTTTATACGCAAAAAAGAAGTCGAGGGTTGCTTTTGAAGGATTACTCATATCCAGGTCTCTGTATTTGGATATATAAAAGGATCTTATCTGAATATCCTTAAAGATACTTTCAAGATCATTCAGGAAATGATCTATTTCCGGTTTTTCCATCAAGCTCTCTATATGAGTACGAAAAGTGAGAATTTCCTTCGTCGCCATCACGTTATATGTGCCATGCTCTTCTTCTTTGAGTTTACTGATATAACACCGTAAATAATCAAAAAGCTGACATCCCCGATCACGCAATCTTTCAGTGTTCATGGATGGAATAAAAGTTTCTTTACATATTGTTATGATATTTTGTAGAAGCGTTTCCTCTGTTTCCGAAATAATGAGTTTTTGTATGAGGTTTTTCATTTCCTCCGGAAAAGCAGGAATATCGATATTCTCAATAGAATCGAAAAATTTATCTACCAGGGAAGTGATATAAGCGGGTGTAATTGATTCCGTTTCCCTGCAATCGGTCTTGAGAAGTATGGTTTTGATTTTTTCATACAATGTGTCGCTTATTTTTGCTTTATTATAGGTCCCGGTTTGCGTTTCGGGAGTATTGTCGGCGGCAGCCGACTTCCGATTTTGCGTATAAGGAGTATTGTCGGCGGCAGCCGACTTCCGATTTTGCGTATAAGGAGTATTGTCGGCGGCAGCCGACTTCCGATTTTGTGTATGAGGTGTATTGTCGGCGGCAGCCGACTTCCGATTTTGTGTATCAGGTGTATTATATTCTTTAAATTGAAATGATTCGGCCGAACATCCGCAGGAATTTCGAATCACCATTTTCGTCGGGAGTGCAAGGTGTTTCGTAATCGAATTGCCTTTGATATTCTGTATAAGGATTTCCACTGAATTTTTACCTAATGAATAAATCGGTTGTTGAATTGTCGTGAGCGGCGGGTTCAAATATTGATATATTTCCTGATTATCAAAGCCGACAACAGCAATATCTTCAGGTACGCGTATACCTTGATTTTGTAATTCCCTGATGACACCTACTGCCATATCATCATTTGCCGCGATAATTACATCCGGTGTAATTTTACGTTCGTTCAATAATATCCGGACTGCCCGGATACCGGATTCAATCACAAATGACCCCTCTACCACCGCCTCTTGTCTCAGGGGAATATTTTTTTCCTTAAGAGTGTCTGAAAAAGCCCCGAACCGTTCAATGGCATCCTGGTTTGTTTTGGGACCGCTCACATAGGCAAAGTTTTTCAAATGATGGTGATCGATAAGATGGTAAATAAGGTCCTTAATTCCGTTTTTATTATCTATCCGAATCACAGGGAAATCAGCCACTTTCTGAGCGATGGTCACAATCGGAAGCGGCAGGTATTTTTTACAAAAAGTTTCAAGCTGCTCACTGGTAGAACAGCGGCCTATTGATCCTGTCGCAATAATGAGCCCGTCCACATTTTTTTTATGGACAAATTCATATATAATTGTACGGCGTATTTCCGGAGAAAAACCGGAATGAGGTGTTCCTCCGACATATACTAATATGTTGCAGTCGCGTTCTTTTGCAGAGGCATTTATTCCTGAAAGGAGTGTACAGTGATAGGGATTTTCAATCCAATCAATTAATAGACCGATTGTAAGCCGTTTCGTATTCATATTTCTTTATATTACATTATTATACTCTACCTGCCTATTTTCAAGAAAATATAGTGGTTTAGACGAGGTAATTTAAAAAGAATCCGGAACTCCGCATATAAGGAAACCACTTCTGCTTAATGAACGGTCTTTGCAGGTGGTCTTTTATTGTATATTTTCAAATTCTCCTAATGCTTTCATGACATCAGGATCATCCGCGAATTCCATCGCTTTTTGTATGATTGTAAAAAGAGTTTTCATGGAAGTTTCGAATTCCAGGACAAGCTCTTTCAATTCTTCAGGCGGTTCATCTTCCAATTCAGGATATTTTTCAGGAAGTGCCTCTATTCGGGGACTTAAGTCTTTCATCACTTTTATGTATTCCGTTAGTCCTTTTGCCACAGTTTTCCCATCTTTTGCCGAATCGAAGGTTTTATTGAGTTTGTTTGATGCGGTGATATACTCGTTCAGGAGTTTCTTTACTTCTCCGTATTTACTCCCGCCGCTGCAAAATGTGAGGATAAAACAACTTATAATGCTTATCATGAGTAAAGAAAATAAAAATTTTTTTGTCATGGTATCTTTCTCCTTTAAAATAATTATTCCGATTAATCATTACAGTGCTCTTCATAAAAATGTAAGAAATCACTGATTTTATATGAATTCTTCTTACGGGTGTATGCTTTATAGGTTTAAAAGGTTCATACC
>JAFGRV010000351.1 GCA_016934975.1 Spirochaetales bacterium
AGACGTATTTTTTTTCTATTCTCCACACCGACTATTTTATCGATATACTCCACATTATCCGGGGTGTCAAAATAAAGACTTCTTATCCAATAGCCGTCGGCGGTTGCCGCGTTTCTATCAGTTTTTAGAAAATTACCTAAAATTTGTCTAATTTTAAAGTAATCTACATAACTGATATAATACTTCAATTCATTTCTATAGACTGATATCTGCTTTGTTTTGTCTATGCATTCTGTCATTTTTGCCATCTTCACTTCTTTTTTTTGAGCAAGGTAGGTTCATGCAAATGTAAAAGTGTTCACATGAACCTATCCCGCACTTAGTGGTTTAGAATATATAATTTGAATCATAATCTTTTTTTATGTTCGTTTATTGACAATAATGTGAACATTGTGTGATCATTTTTAAAAAATCCATCCTTCTTCTGTTCTATAATAATCTATTCGGAATGAACAATCAAACATTTTTATCACTATTTTTAAAAAAATTCATTTTATCTGCTTTAAATCACATCTCCGGCTTATCAGATCTCCCGGCATTACTCAATTCCCGTAAAACACTAGACTATAAAACGTCCACACAATGGACACAAAACGATCACAAATTTATGATATACTCTCCTTTATTGAATTTATCATTTTCTATTCTTATTGCAGGTGGGGATAATATGCTTTTCCATGGGAAGGAATTGTAACAGAAAATGATAATCACTTTTATAACTCTACTACCGGATTCCAACGTAGTTGAAATCCTTACGATAACCTGATATACTGTCATATTATATAATTATCAGTATATATTATATCTTTACATTATTGTTTATTCCACCTGTGTGACGTTTGATAATTTCTTTTATATCAAAAAATTATCGAACCGAAGAGGCAGAGAGCCCCGGCACAGATGTTTATAAAATAAAAATAAAACAGTTAATTTAATTAAGGAGGAAAAACGTGAATTTCTTATTATCAAAACAAAACTGTCATGTCAAAACAATTCTTTTCATCGTTGCATTATTTCTGACAACCGGAATCATCATTCATGCTCAATCATTAGGGGATGTGAATACCGATGGGTCGATCAATATCATCGATGCTCTCATCATTTCCCAGGAATACGTCGGTCTTAACCCTGCAAGTTTTCATGCCGAATATGCCGATGTTGATGCAAGCGGAGCTGCCGATATCATCGACGCTCTTCTCATCGCCCAGTTCTATGTCGGACTTATCGATGTATTTCCCGGGAATATAAATCCGACGGGTGAAAAACCGAAAGCATCCTTCACCATTTCAAATCTCACCCCGGGTATATATGAAACCGTCACTTTCGATGCATCCGGATCATCCGACCCGGACGGAACTGTTGTGAAGTACGAATGGGATTTTGATGACGGAACAACTGCAACGGGAAGGATTGTCACTCATGCGTTTACGGAAGTTGATGATTACAATGTTCTTTTAGTTGTCACCGACAATTCCGGGATCGAAGATGATAAAGACAACCGTGTATTTATCGGACGCCCCGACGGCTGGACGGAAAAAACCCATCATAAGAGTGCCGACCCGAACTATGATCTGCTCTTTCCCGAAGACAAGGTTAACCGGATCGACATTACCATCAGCCCTGATAATTACAGACTTATGGAAGATAATTTAGCCACATTAACTATGTGGGGCAATGAAGACCCCATCTATGTCCCCGTAACAGTGGAGTTTAATGGCTATACATGGTGGCATGTGGGAATGCGGTACAAAGGACAGAGCTCACTTTTCAGCCCGAAGAACGAAGGTTCTCACAAATTACCTTTCAGGTTTTCCATGGATAAATACGAGGATGATTATCCGGAAATTAATAATCAGCGTTTGTACGGCTTTCAAAAAATGACATTCTGCAGTAACTGGAACGATCAGTCATTCTTACGCGAGAAGATTTGTGCGGAAATTTTCAGAAATGGAAATGTGCCGGCTGCCATGAGCGGATATTGCCGTATATATATTAATACAGGAAACGGTCCCGTCTATTGGGGATTATATACGATGGTAGAAGATCCCTCGGATCAGATGCTCGAGGCCCAGTTCCCGGACAAAGACGGAAATCTCTATAAACCTGAAGACAACGGAGCAAACTGGACCCAGCCTTTTACTCAGTCTGCATTTGTAAAAAAGACAAACGAAGATGCCGCCGACTGGAGTGACGTCCTGGCAGCGCACACGGCCCTCCATGCTTCAAGATCAAATGCCGCGGCATGGAGACAAGGATTGGATGCCAGTTTTGACACCACGGCATTTTTACGCTGGCTGGCAATCAATACGGCTGTTGTTAACTGGGATAGTTACGGCACAATGGCACAAAACTATTATGTATATCAGAATTTAGAGGACAATGGGCGCTTAGTCTGGATTACCTGGGACATGAACCTGTCTATGATGAATTCCATGATGGGCAGAACGTTAGGTCTTTCCCTGGACGAAGTCGGGAATAGCTGGCCGCTTATCCGGTATTTAATGGATGATTCGGTCTACAAAAGTGTTTACCACCAGGAAATGCGAACAGCGATGAACGGCTGCATGAATGAAGCAACCGTCATTGCCAGAATGCAGCATTTCCATGATTTGATACGTCCCTATGTAGTTGGAGTTGACGGAGAAATCAGCGGTTATACCTTCCTGAGAAATGGTGAGACCGGTTTTAATCAGGCATTTACCGAATTAACAAACTTTTTCAGGCAGCGAAGGTCTACTGTAACACAATATTTGAACTCCGTACCGTATTAACCATAGAAAAACAGAACCTCATTACATCAGACCATATTTATGCTGTTCTTATTACGGATAGCATAGATATGGTCGTTTTATACCCCTTGCTTCTCTCAGAGATTGTATATTTCCACTTAAGACAATAGTTTTAAACGTAAAATTAAAATCCCCCTCTCTCATTCTTCCGGTTTATCCTAACACACAACCGGGAAAACCCTTAGTCAAACACTCGATTTTTTTTCGTGCAATATCGGCGATATATCCGATTGACAGATTCATTGAAATGTCATTAAATATAATAGTACTAAAAGTTTAATAGTGTTAAACTTTTAGTACTATGAAAAATCGTTGTATTACGTAACAAGATTACCGGAATATGTAAAAGTACGGGATGAACCTTATTTTTACCGTAATCATTTTTGATTACAATAATCCTTTGGAAGGTGAAAAAATGAAAAGAATACTTATTATTAATGATGATAACTCAACAGACGCCATGATCGCGGATTGTTTAAAAACAGAGGACAATTTCATCACCGTTATAGGAACTGACAACCTTTTAAATGACAGATTGTTTTTTGATCTGGTTATCATTAATATTACCGGTTTACCTAATTACGGGTGGATACTTTGCCGCGAAATCAGAAAAAAATCGAATATTCCGATCATTGTACTGACACCCAAACATGAAGATATTTATGAATTATATGGTTTCGAGATCGGCATTGATGATTATATGAGAAAACCCTTTAATCCCCAGGTACTCATTGCCCGGATCAACCGACTCTTTAAACGTATTTCAAAAGAAAATAAAGTGATGTATACCTTTGATGAATTAAAAGTTGATAAATACGGACACTCTGTTCACGTAAAAGGCAAACCTGTCAATTTAAGGCCGAAAGAATATGATCTTTTGCTCTATTTGATTGAAAACCAGGGAAAAGCGATAAGCAGAGATCAAATTCTCGCGGATGTGTGGAATTACGATTATGACGGTTACCAGCGAACCGTTGATTCTCATATAAAAAAAATAAGGAAAAAATTAGGGAATAACCGTTCTTTTATTCAAACAATAAGAAATTTCGGCTATAAATTTGTTAACTCCTATGTATAATCGCCCGACCCGCGGATAATGGGGCAAGAGCATAAAACAATAGCTATTGATTCTTTTGCAGAAGTATCTCCTGGGTTTTATCGAATAAAACCTGAAAATCTATGGGCTTATCTATCGTATCTTTAATCCCAAGCTTATAGAGTGCGGCAACTTTGTCGACCGCATCTTCATTCTCACCCCTCAAGGTGCCGGAAACAACAAGAACCGGGATATCGTTACCAAGTGCGGCGAGTCCTTTAATAAGCCCGTAGCCATCTAACATCTTCATATCAATATCCGTAATAAGTAAATCAGGTACATAATCACCCCGGGAGAGTAGTTCCAATGCGGTCTTGCCATCATACGCATGGTTAATATCTTTTATTCCGGCGTGAGAAAAAAAATCTTCATAGGCCGCGACTATCTCTTTGTCGTCATCGACAACCAAAATCTTCTTATTCTTCACCTGAGGGTCAAATTCAAGTTGATGAGCTCCGGATTCCGGATCCGGCCGCCCCTCTTCGTCATCTTCCTCCTCAATTTTTGGCAAACCCATAATGAACCGCGCGCCCTCACCGAATATACCGGTTTCTTTAATAAATCCCCCTAATGCTTCAACAGTCATTTTTATGTCAGATAAACCGATACCATGATCACCTTCTTCGGTTTTATCAGAATCTCCCTCGAAGATGATCTTTTTGCGGCTTTGTTCGACCCCGGGACCGTTATCTGTCCAATATATGATCGTAAAGGGATTATCTCCTATTTTTTTTTCCCGGATCGTAATCTTAATCCACTTTTCACCCTCATTCTTCGAAACTTTACGTATCGAATTTGTTAAAAGATTTTCAAAAATATTGATAAGGTAAATATCCAGAATTTTAATTCCCACGTCCGGTGTGTCCATTTCCAATGAAAAATCAATGACAAGGTTATTGTCCTTGTCGTCCAATATTCCGGAATATTTCTCTTTTACCACCCTGAATACGGAGGATACATATGTCGTTTTCTCAGTATACTGCACTGTTTCTCCTTTTAAGGATCTTTGAACAGCTCTCACATAACTGGCCATGGCATCATGTATGGTAAAACCGATAATTTTTCTATAGTTAAACAACTCACTAAAAATCAATGCGTGGATGTGGGCAAAGATTTCACCGGCTTGTGAATTTTCTTTTAATATCTCCTGTAATTGCATGAAATAAGTTTCTATTTTCTTTAATAACAATGTTTCTTTTCCGGCATTAATTAATTTTATTTGCAGCATATTAACAAGGGAATGAAGAACCCTTCGTATCATTAAATTATTCATTTGATCATTCTGAAGACACCTCAGTTGTCTATTTATCTTTTCTTTTTCGATGCGGGTATTTTTGAGTTCTTTTATTTTTCGTTTTAATACGGCATTTTGTTCTTCTATCTCTCTCGTTTTTATTTCCAGGTGTTTGTCCTGGTAAAAACTCCGGAGAGCTTCTTTAACAGTCAATGCAAGATCTACCCTGGACCAGGGCTTTTCAATATATCTGTAGAGATTCGCATAATTTACCGAG
>JAFGRV010000352.1 GCA_016934975.1 Spirochaetales bacterium
GGATCAAAGCACCATTCCACATTACTATTGGGCGTATTTTTATCAACCATGGCCCTTCCCAAAACATCGGTGAATGGTCCTGTCGGGGAGGTGCTGGTAGCAACCCCTATAGAACTTGCTCCGTTCGGGAAATACAGATAGTATTTTCCGTTCCGGTAGCACACCGATGGCGCATATGCGAGATTGGCCCAGGAAACATTGTTCACATCAAAAACAATCCCGTGATCCTGCCAGCTCACCATGTCAGTTGTAGAATATAAAACATAATTCTTTAACAAGTCGTATCCTGTTGCATTCGGGTTATCATGTGAACATATGACGTATAATCTGCCATCCTGGCCGATATATGGCGATGGATCTGCTGTATATGTATTTGTAAAAATCGGGTTATCCGAATATCCGGGGAAAGCAGCAACAAAGAGAAAGCCACACATGAGTAACATACAAATACTTTTTTTTCCAAATACACATAAAAAAAATAATTCTTTTTTCATAAAAAGTCTCCTTTTTTTAATATTTTTTTATAAAACACTTATTTATCTCCCGATATCAAATCGGTTTACCTGAAAACCGGATCGGGTTGGATGATTGAATTTGTAAGTAACGTTAACGCAACATTAAATTCGTTTCCATCAACTATTTATTCTCATGATATTAATATGTCAAACCGAAAATCGATTCTATACGGTATCTATCAACTCTCACCACATCAATATCTTCTAATTATGTAATACATTTTTTCTTTTAAGGTAGATGTTAAACCTCATTTTATTGTAACATATTCCGGCTTGAAAAAGAAGTTGCGGTTTACCGTAAAAATACCGTAAAATATGGACTGATATCGTAAAAAAAAAGCTATCCACACACGGTGAATAGCTTTTTTCTAATAAAAAAGTTTTAATACTACTATTCTTTGTACAAAAGCCGGTGTCCGCCGCCGGCATCCCCGTAGCAGATGTATTTATTTCCGCCTGAATCGATCCCGATGGCGACTTTCGCGATGGTAATGTTGTTAATTGAATCGGGAACAGGAATCAAGTCCCATTTTGTTCCGGTGTAATAAGCGTACATGAGTTCGGAATAGGAATAATCGATATAAGCGATATGAGGTGTTGTTCCGTCAAGGGTGATATCCGTACAATACCCGGTAATACCTGTGGTATCCACAGAAGATATGGTAAAGGATGATAGGGTACTGCCTGCATACGCATACATCAGGTCGCCTGCCTGTCCATTATAATAACTCAAGTGAATTCCGCCACCGGAATCAAGGGCCATGGAGACGTATTGTCCCTGGAGATCCGCCGTATCGACAACTTTTGTTGTCCAGAAAACCCCGGTATAATAGGCTAACCTGAGCTTCTTCGTGGTAGTGTCGTAATATGCAATGTACGGCCGTCCTGCCGAATTAAAGGCAAGGTGTGAATAATAACCCGCACCCACACTCGCGTCGATTTCAACGGGAGTATTCCATGAATCCCCGGGCTGTGTGTCATTATCACTGGAAGAGATATATCCAAGGGTCCCGGCAAGGGTCTGGTAGGCAATACCGACAACATTATTAACCGGATCATAAGCGATTGATGTCGTGGCATCCTGGTTTATTTCAAAGGTCGATAATTCCTGAATCGCCTGCCAGGTGGTACCGCCAGTAAAGGAGCGCCGGATCCTCAGATGTTCTAAGCTCGTGTTGATGTAAGAAACAAAGACATTTGTATTCGTATTCCCATTCGGTCCGCCGATAGGATCGATAACAATACTCGGTTTCTGTCCGATCCCGCTTCCCGCGCCTGTGTCAAGCTGGAAGCTGGCACCGGCGTTTTTCGAGAACCGTACATCCTTGGTATTTCCGCCGTCATAGGCAACATGGTATGTATCCGTGCCGTCAATAAAGAGATCCTGTTCAACCGTATCACCCATACCGGTAATATCATTTTTTGTCCAGACATGAACAAAAATACGGTTCGATTCAACAGCCCCGGTCCCTTCGACAATATAGATATTACCGGAAATTGCTCCCGATGGCACTGTCACATCAATCGTATTATCATCCACAACATCGAATGTCCCGGCATCGACTGTTCCCGAGGGAGAGGTAAACCTCACGATGGTATTCACATCATCTACAAAGTTATAACCTTCTATTGTAAGGATTTCATTGATAAAGACACTCTCGGCGGAGAGACCCGTAATCATCGGTTTGATATCAACAGTCACTTCCGCAAAATTGGTGTTCCCGGCGCTGTCTGTCGCGGTTGCCCGGATAACTACCCCTGTTTTCGCGGCAGGATATGTCACCGTATTCCAGTCGCAGGTCCATGATTCGAGTCCCGTTACTACCGGAGTATGAGCACCCCCATCGATCTCCACAACTACGGAGGAAAGGGTCTCGTCGGAAGCAGTCCCGGTGATTGTCACCAGGTCATAAAGAAAATTATCTCCGGTATTGGCATCCGTGGGAAAGGTGATGGAAATATCCGGGAGTGAATTGTCACTGATGATGCTGATTTGAAGGAGTGCAGTCAACCCGTTACCATCGGTAATCTGAACATAAAGGTCATGGAGACCATCGGAAAGGGTGGATGTATCAAAATTCTGATCCGGAGAAGTCGTCCAGTCCGGGGCCGCTAAATTCGTAGGAAGCCAGGAACCCGGATCCGTATCATCAAATTGATATTCTACTGAAACGATCCCCGGGATTGTACCTCCGCTGTCAAAAGCCTGGCCGCTTATGGTAATGGTTCCTCCGACAATTGCTCCCTGGGCCGGTAGTGTGATACTCCCGAAAGGAGATTCTGTGCTGATGGTGAGGGTGCTTGTGGCGCTGGTATACACATTCCCCGCTTTATCTGTTACCGTAAGATAAACAGGGACATCACCTGTAAAACCTGTGGTGTTCCAGGTATAGGACCAGTAATGTGATCCCAGGGAAGGGGTCACATCCGGGGTCAGGGTTCCGCCGTTGATAGTGAGTACCGCGGTGTCTATTTTCATGTTGTCGGAAGCGCTTCCGGTGATGATAATATTGCTGTTTTCCGCAACGGAACTCCCGTTTGCAGGGGACATGATAGAACCTGTGGGAAGGGTATTGTCGATATAGCAATCGAGAGTCTCCTCATCCCAGGCAAAGGTGGTATCATCCTGGGCGCGGAGAGTGAGAGTCCGGAGTCCGTCTGATCCATAGATACTTGAATCAATGGTGTGACTCCAGTTGGTTCCATCAAACGTACCAATACTTACGAATCCGTTTCCGTCTGAAATATCGATTTCCATGGTATCCGTACCGGTCATATTGGAAACAGTTCCCTGTATGGTAACGGAACTCCCCCGTACATAACTCAATGGCAAAGGATCGGTAATTGCAATTGACGGCGGGCTTTGATCCACATAGATATCTATCTGCTCTTCTGTGAAATTTCCCGCGGTATCATAGGCGATCACCGAGAGGGTGTGGGGATTATTTATGGGATCGAGGAGTGTTGTATCCACCGGGTATGTCCAGGTTGTAGTGCCGCTTGCAAGATCTTCTGCTCCGCCGCTCACTTTTACCATAATCCGGTCAAGACTCTGGGTGTCGTCTGCTGTTCCGCTAAAATTAATAATACCGGATACCGTTGCCCTGTCTTCGAGGCTTGTAATGGTCACATCGGGTGGGGTATTGTCTACAATTACGGCGATATTTGTGATTGAATAGAGGTCTGCATTATCAGTCGCAAGGGCTGTAATAATTATTTCTCCGTCTGCAACGGTTGTAGAATCAAAGATATAATCCCAGGGAGAGGTATCACCGGTATCGATAAACTGGTCGGCCTGGTTTGGATTAACGATTACCGATTTAATACCATTTTCATCTGCCGCGGTTCCTTCCATAAGCACATTGCCCTGGAGAATTGCTCCATGGACCGGGTTTGTAATCGCGATTTCCGGCACTGTCTGGTCCACGGTAAAGCTGACAGTGACCGCGCTGCTCTGGTATCCATTCACATCTGTTGACCGGGCTGCTGCAGTATGGTTTCCTTCCGTGAGTAGAAAGGTGTCTACCGTATATGTCCAATAGTTATTGGGTGTTCCAAGGGTTTCCCAGGAATCGGAATCTATTCTTATTTCTACAGATTGAATTGCCGATGCATCAATTGCCGTCCCTGCAATAAGCAGGGTGCCGGAAACAAGATCCCCGTTTCCGGGATTTACAAACGTAACAACCGGTGGAGCAGTATCTACTTCCGGTGCATCTGTCGGATCAGGTTCAGAGCATTCAGGACAATCCGTAGCCCCCCCACATCCCAAAAATGTAATAATGGAAAAAACAATAATACATACACCTATAAATCTTCGCATTTGGTCCTCCTATAAACCATCCGGAATTCCATCCGAAAAAACATGAACATGAGCGATTATATTTTTTTATATTAGTTTTTTATAGAATTGCGATCATATGTGTTTTTATACATTGTCCTCTACTAATATAATAATTATTTATACGGTATTCAAATTTATTAGGGCCTGATAGTATGCTTTTTTTTACATTGACAGAGGATTTCCCCTTGTAAAGATGTTTACATTACCCCGGTTTTACCAGGTTCAGCTCCGGGCAATGCAGGCGTTTTTTTTTTTGACTAATTTTTTGGAATATGGTACTATACTCTTATTCTACATATTATTGTTAAAAAACAAGAATATGTGGAATAAGAGCGAAACGCAGGTTCGCGAGAAATCAAAAATTTTCAGAGCGGCAACTTTGTCATAGATTGATTATTGGGGTTGCGGGCGTAGCCTGCGTAATGTATATCCTGAATAAAGAAAGGGGGTAGGTTGCGCAGGTTGCGCCCGGAACCCACATAATGCTTGATAATAAGTTTTTATGCACGTTAATAGCATGAAGCGTTAACGTTAACATTATTGATAGAGGTAATATAAAGTGGATAAGTTACTGTCAGGTTCTCTCCGGAGTCCGTTGTAAAACAATACAAACCGTTTCCACCCCCACTTCAAAAAAAAGTAAGGTGACGATTGGAGTAAAGACCATTAATTTATGAAAAACAATAATGATCACAATTTTCACAATAAAAAACAACAATCGGAATTTAACGAAGCTAAATCGGGGCCGCGTTTCGGTTTTTTTAGCTGCTGGTTTCGCGGTGATTATCATGTTGAACTTATATCCGGAATTGAACACGAAGCGAAACGTAAAGGTGCACAGCTTTTTTACTTTGCGGGGCGAACCATTCTTTCCGAACATCATTATGAGAATAACTACAATGTTGTTTATGATACCGCCCTGGATGCCTCTCTCGACGGTCTTGTGATTATGTCGATGCTCAACAATTACAATATCGATAAAGAGATGAACGAATTCCTCGAACGCTTCGCCTCAATTCCTCTTGTCACCATTAATTTTAAAGCAACCCACGGGAATGCGATTCTTACGAATAATGACCAGGGATTTCATCAGCTGCTTCTGCACCTTATCAAGGATCACGGATATAGAAAAATAGGCTTTATTAATGGACCGGATACAAATTTTGACGCCATGAAGCGTTTCACTATTTACAGATCAGTACTTCAATCATATGGCATTACACTCGATCCATCCCTCATAACAACTAGTTATTTCGACTATTTTTCCGGGAAAAAAGCAATTAGTACGTTTCTCGATGAACGAAAACTGAAACCCGGGAGGGACATGGAAGTAATCGTCTGTGCAACCGATGAGTCGGCATGGGGTGCGATGGACGGACTTGAGGAACGAGGTGTCCGGATACCGGGGGATATTGCCCTTACCGGTTTTAATGATATCCGTTACATTATTTTTCCAAAAAAACCGATCACAACAGTACGGCAGCAAATTTTTGACATGGGGAGAGCCGCAATTAATAGTCTTCTCGATTATGATCCGAAGAGACATGATCAGATATTTGATACGGAACTTATTATCCGTACCTCCTGCGGATGCACCATGGATGATTCAATACAAGCTGCCGGACCGGAATCCAAATCATTTTTTATTGATGGTTCCGCACTGGAAAACATCAGCGGATTCGCGGGGGACAGGAAGGATCTTGAGTTTTTTTTCTTTGAGATCATTGCCGTTATGAACAATCTGAAACTCTTAAAAAATATCAGTGATCTGGATGAGTGGATGGTGCAGAATTTACCGACCCTCGGAATCAAGAGTGCCTATCTTTTTATGTATTCTCCATCCTCCTTGCCATCCCGGTCTGTCAGACTCATTGCGGGATTCGATCAAAAAAAGCAAAAATATGGCGACTCGAAAAAAATAATTTCTCTATCGACGGTTTTCAATGACATACTCTCTCTCTGTGAACCGGGACAATCGGATTCCGGCAACAGGCAGTCATATTGCATTCTTCCCCTTTTATATAAGGATGAACACTATGGCTTGCTCGCATTGGAAGTCAATGTGTATTCTTCTATCGCGTATGATGCATTGAGTAGTCAGATAGGCAATAGTATAAAAAGTATGCTTCTCATGGAAGAAGTGAAAAGGATGAATCAGAAACTTCTTCATGTGAATGAACAGAAGACCCGGTTCTTTATCAATATCGCCCATGAGACAAAAACACCCCTTACGCTGATTCAGAATTACCTTGAACGAAGTATGAAGCGTCATGCCGGGGACCCGGACCTTACCATCGTTAAGCAGAATATCGATACTTTGCTCGAACATATGCTCAAATTTCTTGATGCGGAAGGTCTTGAAAAAGGTACTATAACGTATTCCCATGATTCATACATAGATCTTTCTGAATCTGTGCAAAAGAAGTGTGCCTTGTTCCGGCCGGTAGCTGATAAAAAGAATATTACTCTCATCGTCCAGGTGGAGGAACAAAGTGTTATAAAAATTGATCCCTGGGCACTTGATCGAATATTGAACAATCTATTGGATAATGCCGTTAAATACACACCTGTTGGTGGAAAGGTTTTGGTTGAAGTGCAACATAGTGCAGGGGAGTCTGTATTGCGTGTGAGTGATAATGGACCGGGCCTCTCCGGGGATATACTCTCACACATGTTTGAGCCATATTATCAACTCTCGCGGAATCCATCAAGTAAACAGGGGATAGGGGTAGGGCTTTCGATAGTAAAGAAAATCATCGATGATCTCGGTGCGTCAATAACAGTGGAAAACAGCAGTAACGGTGGTGCATGTTTTACCTGTAAATTTAACCTGGTTAAAGAACCGGACCACAGTCAGACTCTTGATAATTTCACTTTCCCGGAATCAATAGATGACCAATTTACTCCCGGGCAACCTTCGGAAGGACTCGTCTTCCCGGAAGACATTACGGAAGAAGATATATCAGGCGACAAAGTATCGATACTTATCGTGGATGATAATATTCAGATGCTCAATTTCCTGAAAGTATCCCTTAAAAAGTCGTACAATGTATTTCTCTCTACTGATGTACCGTCTGCACTTGCTAAACTTAAAACCATCGATCGTCCGGAGCTCATCATTTCCGACATCATGATGGACGGGCCGGATGGGTATGCGTTGCTTGATGCACTTGCAAATACGGGGGAGTATTGCGATATCCCCTTCATCTTTCTCACCGCGGTAAGTAATAAGGATGAAGAAATTCGCGGCCTCTCCGGGGGAGCCATCGATTACATCAAAAAACCATTTTCCCTGACAGAGCTCGAGAAAAAAATCGAATCGATAATTGCCCTGCGGCAGAATATGAAGAAACGCGAGATAATGAACCTTCGCCAGGGGATCGACAATCTGTTTTCGGAAATCGAGGGCAAGAAGAATCGGAATCCCTGCCTATCCTTTGAAAAGCTCTGCATAAAATACGGATTTTCTTCCCGTGAAAAAGAAATCACCAAATTCCTCCTCGACGGTCTCCTTAATAAGGAAATCGCATTCCGGCTTCATCTTTCCAAGCGGGCAATCGAGTATCATATCACCAATATTTTTAAGAAAGTCGGAGTATCAAAAAGAAACGAATTGATATCAACCTTCAGGTCATAGTACTGCACACTATCAAAATTCACTTATTAATCCCACAAAATATTATGCGATTAAGAGTTCGTCAACAATATAAACCGACAAGCCCTTCCCGGATAAAAATCAAATGGCAAATCTTTTTTTCTATCAAAAAATAGTCCTTATCTACCCGGGTGGACGACACACTTTTTAGTTTATAATAATATTTAATGCAAACTACTTAAAAAAGGAGAAAATATGAAAAAACTGCTATTTTTATGTATTTTAATCTCGGTTTGTAGTATAGGTATTGGTTTTACCCAAGTACCGGAAGAAACCCCGGGACCCACCGATTATCCTACCCCGGCAGGGGATTCTTTTATTTATCTGACAGTGATTGATGCCGTATCGGGAATCTTTATCGAGGGGGCGGAGATTGAGTATCTCACAACCGGTTCCACTATTGTCCGGGTTTTATATACGGATAAAAACGGAGAAGTTGCTGTCACCCTCCCTAATACGGGAATTGCCTGGGTGAATGTTCATGCACCGGGATATGATTCCATTGAAGACCTGGACCGCTATTATTATGAGACTGTAGAACTAATGCCGCAACCCGGCTTTCTCGTACATGTGGGTATGTCTTACGGCAATTATGATAATCCGTTTTCCGGATTTGTGCAATATTCTGGTGATTATTCAGGCATAGAAGATGCGCCATTCTCTCTTGGTCTTTCCCAGGGACCGTTTACCGTGACACTGGAAGTCCTTGATACGGTGTATGCCCCGGCTTCAGTAGAATATACTTTTACCGGTTGGCAGGTAAATGGGGAAGTGATTGATCCCGGGATTACAACCATTACTCTTACGGCAGACGGGACAAATCCGAGGTTGTATGCCAATGCCAATTACAAAGACCTTTCTCCCACCCCGACGCCGCGATCCACCGCCACACCGGTGAACACCGGTATTATTTTAGGGGATGTGAATGGTGATTCTGCTATCGATATTGTCGATGCTCTTCTTACTGCCCAGACTTATGTGGGATTAAACCCCCCGAACTTTAATCCGGAGGCTTCGGATGTCAATTGCGATGGGTCCCTTGATATAATTGATGCTTTATTGATCGCCCAGTATTATGTGGAGATAATTACGGAGTTTTGCTGAATTAAATTGGAAATTTCGTCCTCATTATCAGTATTATATAATGAAAATATATAATTCATTGGGGAGATCACCGGCAGCCGAGTAAAAAAAAATTGTCATTAGGGTGCTCAACAGAATGTTGAGCACTATTTCCTCTATTCTGTTGTGTAGCTGACTTCATTAAACTGCCCGGTGCACTGGGTCCCGCAGCTTTCAGGGAACGAAAAATTATAGATTCGCCCGTCATTTATCAGCTGATCATAGATGTCATACACACGGATTCTGTATTCCCTCCCTGCTTCTTCCGTCGGTTCGATAATAAAAGACTGCCCCATGTCGGCATTCATTTCGGCTTTTACCCAGGCATCACCGTCGTAGTAATCCACACCGTGGATGCCGTTCTTAAGATGCGTCACCGCGATAGCCGGCCACCAGATTTGAGCACCCTCAATAAGACCGATCCGGATATCCCCTGTGTAATCCGGTGCTTCGATAAATTGCCAGTGAATCTGCCGGTTGTTATAGTGATCGGGGTCCATATCTCCGACAGGCTGACCGTCTTTGACAAACTGATTCAAAGAGGCCTTGGCCAGATCGAGGTGGTATGGATCATCCCGGCACCAGGCATTCCCGTCATGACAGCTATCGGCTATGATCATATCGAGTACAGCCCCATTGTACTTATCGGCAATCCACCCCGAGCCGCCGCGGCAGAATTCCTGATTTATGGCACCATCGTTTGTACCATTGCAGTAATCACCGATGGTCACACGCACCCAGCGTCCGCAGTTAAGGCCGTTGTTGAACATTCCGATTTTGCTTTCATATTCCGAAGAGATCGGCCGCTTGAGAAATGTCGTATAATCACCGGGAGAGTCCTGGACATTTAATGCAACAAAATGCGGTGTATCCAGGGCAGCTTGTGTTATTCCGCAACCACCATAAGGCATCCCCAAATTTGTAAACCAGGTAGAGTTTCCGGTGTATACAACCCCGGGAGGACTTGTGGGGGCAGATGTACCGGTTTCCGGTGTGGATACGGCAGTTGGCCCCGGGGTAATCTCTCCACAGGATAATTCCGGAACAAGTCCCACATAATATTGGGCGATTAAAAGTGCATCAACAATATCGATTTCTCCGGAACAATTAACATCTGCAACCGAAGAAACAAAACCCGCGGGATTAAGTCCCACATAATATTGGGCGGTAAGAAGGGCATCGACGATATCGGTCACACCGCTGTTATTCACATCCCCCAAATCCTGGGCAATACCGGTAAGGGATCCAAAAAACAGGAGCAAACCTATTACTACAGCTATTTGGAATCCTTTCATCTGATTTTTCTCTTTCATTTTATCCTCCATTACTTTTTTTAATTTGTTCCTGTTGATTAATTACGTTTCGTTATCTTCTTAAAATGAAATGTAGACTCTCACAGAGCACACAAAGAACACAAAGGCTTAGAATACATTTATTTTCTCTCTGTGCGCTTTGTGAACTCCGTGAGAGGTTATTAATCAACAAGATCTTTTTAACAAAATTCTCCTGTTAAGCCAACATAATATTGTGCAATAAGCAATGCATCCACGATATCTATATTGCCGTTGCAGTTTGTGTCGGCATAAGCGGGGTTAAAGGTTGCCGGTGAGAGTCCGACATAGTCCTGGGCCACCAATAATGCATCGATGATATCGATGCTTCCGTCACTGTTGACATCCCCTAAAGTTCCTGATCCCGTGGGGGCAGCGGTCGGGACGGGAGTTGATGCCGGAGTGGCTGTCGGTGCGGAAGTTGCCGTACCTCCGGGTACGTTTCCCCAGAGAAGTTCCCCGTTATCATAAACCGGAATCCTGTCTGTCATGCCGTTAAAGGTTTTACAGTCATAATCGGGATTTTTCGAGAGCCCCTGGTATGACCAGTCATTTGTCATACCCCCGGTGATCGGGGAGGTTATCCGGACGATGGCTTCTTTTTCACAATCGTTCCAGTCTCCCGCATGAATCGGCAGTCCCGTGAAATCAAGATCAAAATAATAGATGTTCCCCGACCAGGACTTTAGTCCTGTTATCGTGGCGCCGTCATTGGTTCCCAGCTTAAGAGTCATATTATTTACGGAATAACCCGCGTCAAAAATTTCGGTAAGATCAAGGAAGTACCGGGCGGACATTCCCGTGCGGATAGTCGGGGGATTCGCCGAACGGTTGTTTACCTGAAAAAGGACATCGAGGTCCTTCGGTCCTTCCCACTGGATCCATCCCCTGGTGAAATATTCATTCACTTCACCTTCCGGGGGAATAAAATCTTCCGGTTGGGGCCAGTTTGAGAGGGGGTTGCCGCCGTACATATCATACATTCTGGCGAGTGCACCGACAAAACCGGCATTATAATCATCGGCAACTTCATTTGTCGTATAATCCGTAATATCGTCGGTATGCACATCATTCGAATTCGGTCCGCCGACTAAAGCCCCGTAGAGAATGTGCCGGTGAAATGCCGGAACATCGAGCATGGAAATCCACGAACCGTGGGCGGTCCTGTGATGGGGATGGACCGGCGGATTTTTACCGAAGCCGACTTCATAACTTCCCCCCCGGGGATTATCCCCGAGGGCATAATTCAGCTGTTTCTCCGCAAATGTCCGGTAGCTCTCCGCCTTAGAAGGGGTGCAGACGGTTGTGTCGTCTGACCAGACAAAGGCAAGGAAAGCGGCGGTCGTGGCATAACGGAGGGCACCCCAGACGGAAAGATAGGCGAGTCCCCCGGGAGAGTAGGCGAGTCCGCCATTGGGGAGCCAGTAGTCGAGATTGGCTTCGACTTTTTGGATACGGACCGGATCCTTGGTAATCTGGGCCATTTTCAAGGTGGCGCCGTAGGTAACATCGTCCCAGCAATGTGTATGCTGCCCCCCCAGGGCATCCGGACTGATATAGGACGAGGCCTTATCAAGGTAGGTCGAATCATTTGTTTTTATATAAAGCCATACCGCAGCCCACATAAGATCGTCCAGGTAGGTGCCGGACGGATAAAAACCATTCAGGGGGTATTTCCCCCGGTAGGTGTCGCCAAAGGTAAAAAGCTCTTTTGCATGGGAAAGGGCGAGGGCCGCGTACGACGGATCTGTCGGTTCAAAGATGAGCGATGCCAGGGCTAATGCGGCGGCGGCCTGACCTGCGATATCAGAACCCGGGGTTGATGCATCAACCTTATAGGATGAACGATCGGTGTAGAGGTGAACGACTTCCGGGGGAACCCAGCAGGTATGGTCGGATTCACCGGAACCGCAATCATAGTAAAATACATTCGGACTGGGGTGGCATTTGATTAAATAATCGGTAGTCCACTTGATCTCGTCTAAAATGGTATCCAGGAGTCCGGCATTCTCAAAGGCGCTGCGGTATTCATACACACCCCACGCAAGCTGGGCAGCCGAATAAGCCATGGGAAGACCAAACTTAACATGGTCACCCGCATCATACCATCCTCCTGTCAGATCAAGTCCCACATCCGCACCATCATTCATACATGAATCGGCCCTGTAAGGCAGGATATAATCCTCGGGCAGATCACCTGAACGCTGGGCCTTATAAAACAAGATTGATTTTTGAAGGGCCTCCCCATAGTTATAATACGCACCCCCCGATCGAGGTTCCGCAAAAATTCCGGTATTGCAGAATATCAATACTAGTGTAATGAGTAGAAATAATAATTGTTTTCCTTTTTTTTGATCCGGATTCATTACTGTATCTCCTTACTTAGTTAATTTTATCTCTTTTTTTTGACATAGATTGAGAAGCATAGCATATTATTATAGTATGAAACATGGAAAAGAGAATATCGGTGTTTCTTTGATAAATGTTATAATATATTTCTACTATGAAAAAATGAGGTCACAGATGGCTTATTCCATAAATTTCATTACCTATAAAGAGTTCCACGAGTTCCGGATCCAATTGAGAACCTGCTATTTCTTTTAAGATATGCAATGCTTTTTCAGTGCTAAAAGCCTTTCTGTAGGGCCTGTCGGATGTCATAGCATCATAGGTATCACAAACCGCTAAGATTCTTGCTTCAAATGGGATCGCCCGGCCTGATAAACCATCCGGGTAACCTTTTCCATTATACGCCTCATGATGATGCCGGATAATGGGTATAATACTGGTATAAAACTCGACATTCTTTAAAATATCCGCACCAATATCCGGATGTTTTTTTATAATTGTATATTCTTCATCAGTCAGTTTTCCATTTTTATTAAGTATCGTGGTTGAAATTCCTATTTTTCCAATATCATGCAGCAGGGCTGCAAAACCAAGCAATAATAATTTATCATCATCAAAGGCCAATTTCTTACCGATCGCTTGTGTGAAATTATGAACCCTCAGGCAATGACCTCGTGTATAAGGATCTTTTGCTTCAATGGTCTGGGAGAGTACAATGACCGACTCTATATACCCTTTTTTTAAAATATTTTCCCTGGTGTTAATGAGATAAGCATTTTCGATTGAGATCGCTACCTGGGTGGATAAAATATGCAATAATTCCATTCTATTTGCGGAAAAGATATGGGTCGCCGTGTTGTTCTCTAAATAGAGAATCCCGGACATGTTTCCTTTGTATTTAATGGGTAAACACATAATAGATTTTGGCTTATTCCGGGTAATGTAGCTATCCGTGTAAAACATATTATCCTTTTGTGCATCATCAATAACAACAGTCTCTTTGGTTTTATTTACGTAATGAATAATAGCTGTAGAGAGGTCTTTACTTCTCTCTATAACAGGAATGGACTGTAAGACTTCACTTTGTTTGTCTAAAACAGCTTCGGCTTGAATGTATAATTTTTTATCTGTATTATCTTTTAGAATGAGAAATCCTCTTTGTGCCCCTGCATTTTCAATTGCGATGTCCATTACTTTTTTTAACAAATTTCCTAAATTTATTTCACTTAATATAACTTCCGAAGCCTTTATAACAGCCGTTAAATCAAGGGTATCCGAAAATGTACCTGTGGAAAAACTACTTTCCTTAATTATTTTTTCATTGGTTTTTACAGGCTTAAAAAAATCCGCATAGCGCGCTTTAATAGAATTCGCCTTTTCAATGGCACCCCAGCGTAGATATCTATTTTGTGCTTCAATTATATATGATTTTGCGTTTATATGGAGGTTCCTGTCAAAATAAAACAGGGCGGCACGTTCGTTGGCTATGGCTTCATTGTTTATATAATTATTCTCTTTTGCCGAATTTATTGCACGGTCATAAAAATATTCCGCCTGCAGGTATTTTTTATGCAGACGGGCTATTTCAGCATTAATGAGGAAGTACTTGTGAAGATAATTTTCCGCGCAGCTTTCCGCCCATTTTTTCAACTTCTTCCGGTGATGTTTTAAAAGCCTTAAGTATTTCCTCTGTGCCGGGGGGGGTGAGTCTTTATATAATGCAATGAGTATAAGACAGTAATAAAAAATAAATTCAGGATAATATGGGGCCAGGTATATGACGCCTAAAGTCTGAGTTACAGATTCCGTTCTTTTAATCAAAGTATATGCTTCTGCATATTCACCGCGAAAATATTTAATTTGAAGCCTGTATAAAAAATGTAGAAAAATGAGAGTTAGATTACCCGTATCGATTATTTTTTTCTCCTGACCAGCCGTATCGTTCTCGTCCTTCATTGATCCTTGCATTGATAAACAAAACCGCTTTGTAATTCTATAAAATGTTAAAAACTCCCGGCTGTGAATTCTCAGGATTACATCTTTCTTCGCTTTTATGTCATTTATGACTTCATTAAGGTTTTTTCCCAAAATGATATGTATTATCGGAATTTCAGATATTATAAAACCGGCAGTCTGGTTGTCCCCTTGTTCGAGTGCGTTCCGGTATGTTTGTGTTAAATATGGGATGCTCTCCTTGAGATGTTTT
Source organism: Spirochaetales bacterium (assembly GCA_016934975.1). Taxonomy (GTDB): domain Bacteria; phylum Spirochaetota; class Spirochaetia; order SZUA-6; family JAFGRV01; genus JAFGRV01. Next base: position 15,023 of record JAFGRV010000352.1, read on the forward strand.
TTCCAGTGCAGTACATTAATTGCGAAAATAAAATTGATTAAAACACGGGATGAAACAAATATATCTCGTTCGGTTAATTCAAATATCATTTTAAAAATATCAAAAACCATGTCATATTCTTTAAATGCAGCTAAAAATATAAGACCGGCTCCCATAATCGCGAGTGGAGTAAAAACTGAAATTTCCTTTTTCCTGAGATAATGACCGATCCCTATGAGTGATATTAATGGAGCCAAAATATTCTTGGAATTTATCATTGCACCGGCAATGGATGAAATCATCGTTATAATAGCTATTTCTTGCGGGTTTTTCATTAATGGCATTTTCATGAGTCTTTGCAATTTCTTTAGAAAACCTCTCTTTACCTTGATAATCTCAATCAACAAGTGTATGAAGGAGGGATTCCGGGGTAATGATTTCTCTCCCATATCTGCAAGGAGTTTTTTACCAAGTTTAATGCCATCGGATGATCTTCCCGAGAGAGTCAAGGTTTTTATCATAAAATCAGCTGCATCGGTTTTTTCTATTGTTGTCTTAACATTTTCTACTATAATGTTATAGATTGCTTCTATTTCAGCATAATGACCCAAGGCAAAATGACATCCCATCATTTCCAGATAAAGTGAATAGCTTAAATCATAACTGTTATTCCAGCTATCTTCCCCAAGCAGTTCCAATCCTGTTTTCACATAAGTTGATGCTGATTCATAAGCCGCCGCTTTCCTCGATTTCCTGCCGGCCCGGAGATTCAACTCCGCTACTGTAAGTTTTTCATTTTTATCTTTTATACTGGTTATACCGCGGTTTAACTGGTCTGTTATAAAGATAAGTTTTTTCTCAAATTCTTTTTCCTTTACACTTTTCAGTATGATAGTACCGATTTTATAATGCATACGGCTCTTTTCACTCTCCGGGATTACCGAGTACACCGCTTCATGAATCCGGTCATGATGAAATCGGTAAATATGATCTATGTAACTTATAAAACCTTTTTCAATAACAGGTGTGAGAATAGATAACACTTCCTCGATAGGTTTATTGTTTATTAAAGAAATGAGTTCCAGCTCAAACCGGTTCCCGATACAGGAACATATCTTTAATATATCCTTTTCATCTTCAGGTAAAACGGATAAACTGTCAGCTAACAACTTTATTATATTATCGGTCACCTGTAATCTGCCGATTCTGTCTATATCCCAATTCCAGCCGGAAACAGGTTCAAGGTTTATTAATCTCTCCGTATAGAGAGTTTTCATAAATTGATTGATAAAAAATGGATTCCCGCCGGTCTTTTTATATACCAATTCCGCTAAAACGAAAGATTTTTCTTTATCACACTTTAAGAAATTTGTGATCATTTTGTTTACATCTGAAATTTCAATCGTTGATAATGAAATTGTCGTAATCTTATGTGTCGATATTTTTTTAAGCATTTGTAAAAATGGATGGGATTCATCTACTTCATTATCCCTGTATGCCCCGATTAACAGGAAGTATTTTATCGTTGTATCGGATATCAATTCCTCGATTAACTTAATGCTGGCTATATCAGCCCATTGTAAATCATCAAGAAAGAGTACGAGAGGATGTTCTTCGGCTGCAAAAACTTTCAGGAATTTTTTAAATACATAATTAAATCTATTTACTGCCTCACCGGATTCCACTTCCTGTAATTCCGGCTGTTTCCCTATAATCAGCTCAAAATCGGGAATTATATCCGTAATAATTCTTCCATTAGGACCAAGGGCATGAATTAATTGATTTTTCCGGTCGGTTATACGGTCTTCACTCTCCGTAAGCATTTGCCGTACTAATCCTTCAAAGGCCTGTATAATAGAACTATAGGGGACATCTCTTCTGAAAGGATCATATTTCCCGGAGATGAAGTATCCTCTCTTACTTATGATTGATTTCTGAACTTTATTAATAAGTGCGGATTTGCCTATCCCCGGGGGGCCTGAAACAAATACAAGCTCATTGAATCCATTGCTGACATTCTCAAATGAATGAACAAGAATACTCAATTCTTTTGTTCGTCCCACGATTATCTGGGGAATAATATATTTTATCGGAAAATCATTTCTAGCCAATTCGAAGTCTTGAATTTTTCCTTTACCGGTACCGGAATAGTGGTCCCGGCATTTTTGCAAATCCTTCATCAATCCGAAGCTATTTTGATATCTTTCTTCGGGAGTTTTATTTAATAATACCATTATAATATCGGAGAGGATCCGGGGAATAGCGGAATCTTCTATTACAGGGGGAATCGGTTTTCTGGCTAGATGCGAATGAATAATTTCCAAAGGATTGTCGGATTTAAATGGAATTTTACCTGTCAGCATCCGGTAAAATGTAACACCCAGTGAATATAAGTCTGTACGATAATCTACTGTACGGTTCATACGGCCGGTCTGCTCGGGAGACATGTAAAGGATTGTCCCCTCTATCACCTCGGGATGATACATGGTTTCATTTTCATGAGTAATTAAGGTAGAAATACCAAAATCAGTGATTTTAACCACCATTGTTCCGGGATTAATCAAAATATTTTGCGGCTTAATATCATAATGAATGATATTATTTTTATGCAAATTCCCCAGGGTTTCAGATAATGTTATGGCAATCTCCAAAAAGGTTTTTATATCAGTTTTTCGGTTATCAAGAAAATTTTTAAGAGAAATCGCATCAAAATCCTCAAGAATTAATGCAAAACTATTATTATATTTTACTATATCATAGGTTTTAATTACCCCGTCTATATCAATATTTTTTATTATCGTATATTCCTGCTTAAACCGGGCAATCTCAGAAGTAGTCGGGTAGGTTGATTTCAGCACCTTTACAATTGCCGTATGATCAGAGTCCCTTTTCTTACCGCGATAAACCGATGCGCTGCGTGTTTCATCGATTTTCCCGATTATGGAATATTCTGCAATTTCTTTCATACCATTATCTCTACATTAAAGATATTTATCGTTAATGTAATAATAGATAATCATGTAATAACTTGCAAATTTTTAAGCTAAAAATGCGTATGGGAATAATTAATTGTCCGGGAATTTCGATTTTTCTGTAATCTGACAAGAGGCAATCACGGATCACACCAATTCCGCAGATTTTACAGCAAATTGTTTTATTGGAATTCGACGAAATCGAAACTATCGCGTTCATAATGGATCGGGAAGAGATTTTATTAAGCAAGGCGACTCTCTGTCGTCTGAATAGAATGCAAGAATCGCGTCCTCCTCGTAACTCATCGAGTGCCCGTTTCCCGGGGAAGACCAGGCTTCCGGAACCTATATATAACTTTTTTTATAAAGATGTTGATGCGAATTATAACTTTTGCTATCATCTAAATATTTAGCTTCTAAATTTAAAATCTATAAAGGAGTTTTTATGAAAACAAAAAAGTCGACTTTCATCTTGACCTGCATCCTGATCATCTTCCTCTCCATCATGAGTAGTTCATATGCAGAGGAATCGTCTGTCAGAGCTGTTATTAATGCCGGCAAGACCTTCGCACCCATCAATCCGAATCTCTATGGGCTGTTTATCGAACATGCCGGGGGGCTTGTGTACGCCAATCTATGGGCCGAAATGATCTGGGACCGCAAATTTTATTACTCCGTTGGGTCCGGACCCACAGGCTCCGATTTCTTTGGCGGTAGTGCGCGCCCCTGGAGTCCCGTCGGACCTGCCGAATGTGTGACCATGGATACCGTGCACGCCTACGCCGGGAATCAATCTCCCGCAATTGCTCTCACAACCGGCGAGACTCGCGGTATGAGCCAGGCTCTCCCTGCTCTCATGAGTGGGAAGTTTTATACCGGACGCATTGTCCTTGCCGGCGATCCCGGAACAAAGGTATCCGTAAGCCTTGTGTGGGGAACCGAAGCAACGGAACGCCGGACCGTATCCATAAGAAGAGTATCCACCGCCTTCACCAAACATGACTTTGTCTTTAAGTGTCCCGTGGATATTGAAAACGCCCGGTTCGAGATCACCGCGACAGGCTCCGGTACTCTGCTCGTCGGCGCCGTCTCCCTGATGCCCGCAGATAATATCCGGGGTTGGAAACCCGAAGTGATTAAAATTCTCAAAACCCTCCGCTCCGGGGTCTATCGCTGGCCGGGGGGCAACTTTGTCTCCGCTCATGACTGGCGCAATGCCATAGGCGATCCGGACAAACGGCCGCCCACCTGGGATCCTGTTTGGAGTGCTGCACAAAGCAATGATATCGGCACCGACGAATTTATGACATTGTGCCGGCTCACAGGTGTCGAACCGTATATTACGGTCAATTCCGGTTTGGGAGACGCCGTCTCTGCCGCGGAATACGTTGAATACGCCAACGGCCCTGTCACCAGCTGCATGGGTGCAATACGAGCCGCCAACGGCCACCCACGACCGTATCACGTAAAGTTATGGGGCATCGGTAATGAGATGTGGGGTTCCTGGCAGGCCGGCTATATGCCCCTCGATCAGTACATGGCGAAACACAACCTCTTTGCCGCGATGATGCGTCATGTAGATCCCGGGATCACTCTTATAGCCAGCGGAGCCATGCCGGACACCATGACCGGTTCCACGGAATCTCTTAACCTGGGAGACAAACTGATCCCCGACTACCTCGGACCTGCCGATTGGACGGGGAATTTATTCCTCAATTGTCTCGATAACATGGACATGATCAGTGAACACTACTATAATTACAATACCCATTTTGATCTCTCCCTCGCACAACAGGTACCTAATGATCCCGATGAACCCCTCGTCGACTGGATGCGGCGGCCCGCCAATCACATCCGTATCAAGTACGAGGAATACCAGGAATACCTGAAACTCATCCCCGGGCTGAAAAAAAAGCCGGTTCCCATAGCACTCGATGAATACGCCTATATCGCTTTCCCATTCAACTACAAACTCGTTCCCGCCTATGCCTGGAACTTCCACGAAATGTTCCGTTATTCCGATCTTTATCAGCTTGGTGCGTTAACGTTCATCACAAGCATGTTCAGTGCCTCGGGCGGAGAGGTCGTTCTCACCCCTACGGGTATGCTCTTCAAGTTGTACCGTGATCATTTCGGTACTATCCCGGTGGATGTCCGGGGCAACTCTCCACAGCCGGAACCCAGGGATCCGCCGGGTGGTGAACAGCCGGTCGTCAATGCCGGGAGCGACACCTTCCCGCTGGACGTAGCAGCAGCCTGGACCGCAGACTACAAAGTTCTGACCGTCGCCGTCGTCAACCCGACCGAGTCCGCCCGGACTTTACATATGGAAATTAATGATGCCCGGTTGTCCGGAAAGGGTGTTCTGTACTACATGGCGCCGGATAGCCTTACTGCTAACGTGGTGGCCGGTGAGGAGCCGGGTGTTACGATTGAAAAAGAATTGCTGGAATCTCTTCCCGCAAACCCGACGTTTGCTCCCTACAGTGTAAGCATTTATGAATTCCGGGTAAATGGGCGTCATCACCATTGTGGTCCGGAAAGTCATCACGGCTGCCCATATCAAAGCACAAGTTGCGGGGGATTGCATTAAACCGGGAGAAAAGCAGACTCCTGATCCTTCGATTGACAACTCTCCCTACGGAGTGCTCCGGTGAGTGAATAACACCTGCTTCGAAGAATGTTACGTTCATTGAAACAGGTAATTTGGGTTGTCCAATAACCCTAATTATAATAAATTTACTCTCCAACTACACCATATATAGCGTACAAGTGTAATCAGCACCCCTATATATACTGTAATGTGGTTATTGGCCAACCTTGTTTAACCTTTGTACTCAAAGGAGGTTGCGGGACAACCTCAATTACCTATAGAAAGAAAACGGCCGGTGAGAAAAACCGGCCGTTTTATTGTATGTTTGACATCGTTTTCTGATATACAAATAATAAATCTAAAAAATTTTATTCCGCAGCTGCCCTGTTTGACGGTAGGCTGCCTGCCAATCCGTGAAATTGCACCCCTATTCCTCAGCAATTCTAAATTTAATTAGCAATATTGATATTACGAGTTAAAAAAAGAAAATTTAACCACTAATCATCACTAATCAACACTAATCTTTATTAATTTTTTATATTATTAGTGTAAATTAGTGCGGATTTAGTGGTTTTTAAATCCCTATAAAGTTTACAATCACAACTTATTTTGCTTACCAAGTGGTCATTTTATATAATCGTCCAATTTTTGTTCTTTCTTATTTTTGTGGTTCCACATTGAAAATTGCTGTGCTTTCGCTTATTAACTGGACAAAAAGCGGGAGTTCAATTAAAATATATACAAGGCAAACATGAAGTGTGGTGAGTATAAAACCATAAAAAGCGATATAATCGGCCAATACGATGAGAAAGAGAATCCCGATAGGGGAAATGCCTATATTGTTTAGGGAAAATGTATGAATACTATTTTAGTCATGTATAACCCCTGTGGAAAACCTGTGGATAACTTAGTTATGCACAGGGGTTATACATTTGCGTCTTTTAACTTCTTATCTAATAAGGAGTTATTTATATAACTGTCCGAAAGGACATCCGTACCGGTATGGTTTAATTTTGAATATCGAATATCGAATATCGAACAGGGAATGTAGAATGTCGAAGGAAGAGGAAAGAATCAGAGAACTTCATAATTCGTAGTTCCTTGTTCATTATTGGATATTCATTTGGCACTATTTGTCAGAATCGTTGATGCCTTTGAAAAAGCCGACAACTATCCGTAAGGGTCAAATTCTACAATTTCAGGAAACATCCCCTTAAATTTGAACCCGGGTTCAAATTTGAGCTGTAGAAAAAAAGAGAGAAACTACCACAAAGACACGAAGGTTTTTTTCTTTCTTCGTGTTATTCGTGAACTTCGTGGTTATCTCCAATAGCGACATTTGCTCATTACCGTGAAAAGAAGGAATACTACGTAACATTTGCATTGTATCAAATACGTTTGCCCTGCCGGGAATTACTATCACCCTTTACAAATCCCAGAATAAGAAGTATAATTATGAAAACCAGGTATCTGAAACATGGCAAAAACTAAAAACACTTTACAAAAACAAGATTACGACTCTCCCTGGAAACAACTTATTGAGGAACTGCTGGAATCATTCCTGGAGTTCCACCTTACTAAAACCACGATTGGGATTCAACGCAGTTGAATATTTTTTACCCCCGGCTTTATGAGGACATCGATTTCTCCAGGGGATATGAAATTAAAAGCAAAGAACTTTACAAACTGTTAAAGCACCAGGAAATCGGCAGAAGGTATGCTGATGAACTGATAAAGGTATATCTTAAAGATGGAACTGAAAAATGGCTGATGTACTCCTTATAAATTGGTTTGCTGCGTTTAAATACCTCTCATGGTTTTTAATTTTTTATAACAGAAGGAAAAAAGATAGCAAACCACTACAATTGGAAATAGTGACAATCCAATTGATTGTCACTATAATCCATATTGAAGTACAAAGTTATAAAGAAGAAGATTTCGCAAAGCGAATGTTTATTTATTATTACCGGATCTTTGATAAATACAATCATCATATAATAAGCCTGGTGATTCTGACAGATGCTGATGCAGCGTACAGACCTGACACTTTTCTACAAGCAGGATGGGGATTTGAGCATAAACTTAGTTTTCCTTTAATAAAAATTATAGATTTTAAGGGCAAAGAAAAAGACCTGGAACAATCTTCCAATCCCATGGCAACGGTGGTGTTAGCACAACTCAAAGAACTGGAATCCGCGCATAAAACACCGGAGATCCAGTTCGATGTAAAGTTGACACTTATACGCATGCTTTACAGGAAAGGTTTTAATAAAAACCAGGTACGGCAGTTATTCAATTTCATTGACTGGCTTATTTCATTGCCCCTGGAATTGGAAGAAAAGATAACAGATGAAATTATTAGAATAGAGGAGGTGGAGAAAATGACCTATGTAACGAATGCTGAACGAATCGGTGAGAAACGAGGTGAGAAACGAGGTGAGAAACGGGGTGAGAAACGGGGTGAAAAACGGGGTGAAAAACGCGGTATTAAAAAGATAGCGATAAAAATGCTGAAACGCGGGGATTCAGTGGATGATGTTATGGAGATTACCGAGTTGACCCGGGAAGAGGTACTGGCTATAAAAAAGGAAATAAATTCTTAGAGACGGAATAGTACCGGAAATATCGGCTAATCTGATAAGACACATTCATGAAAAATTTATAACTCCTGTAGAAGACTTCATTATGCACAGGGGTTATACATTCGCGCTTTATAACTTCTTATGCAATAAGAAGTTATTTATATAACTGTCCAAAAGGACATCTGTACTGGTATGCTTTAATTTTGAATATCGAATGTCGAACAGGGAATGTAGAATGTCGAAGGAACAGAACACTTCAGAATTCTACATTCCTTGTTCATTATTGGACATTCATTTATTCCCATGTGTCAGGATAGTTGTCGGCTTTATAAACGAGCTGCCAACTATCCTAAGACAGATAGGGAATAATCCGTTTAAAATCCGGCTGAATCCGTAGTAAAAAATTCTTTCTTTTTACCATAAAACGCCTGCGCCCCAAATCATATCCATAACTATTATATTTTTCTTTTCCCTCCCGCTCTTTTCCTGGCTTCATGGGTTCCTTATAAGATACTTCCGCTGCAAAAGGGGAATGACACACGAAGTTTCGGACAGTAGTTCGGCGCGGAGAGAATGTGAGGTGGACATGGCTCCTTAACAATTGTCGTAGTGCAATTAGTTTGAAGGAGAGCTTTTATTCACGATTAAAGGAGATCCGGTCAACTGCATAAATCTTATTAAAGCACAGGCGCTTTCGCCAGCAATTCTAAATTTAATGAGCCATATTATTATTCCGAGTTAAAAAAAATTTAACCATTAATCCACACTAATCAACACTAATCTTTATTTATTTTTTATATTATGAGTGTAAATTAGTGCGGATTTAGTGGTTTTTAAATCCCTATAAGGTTTACAATCACCACTTATTTTACTTACCAAGTGGTCATTATATATAATTGTCCACTTTTTGATCTTTCTTATTTTTGTGGTTCCACATTGAGAATCGCACCCTATTCCTCCATATTGGTGACAGATACTATAACATAGTATATACTACTGCTTTGACAACTAAATTATTAATTATTACTTTTTTAGCAATAAGTATCACTTCAGTATAATTGTCAAAGCTTATGTGTTTTGAAATAAAGAATTACAATCC
>JAFGRV010000033.1 GCA_016934975.1 Spirochaetales bacterium
ATATTTTAAAAGATATTAAACACCCCTCAATCCCTCTTTATTATAATGATTTTAAAGAAGAATTGAAGGGTGTTTCCTTATATTGTCTTATCCAGCAATATATCCATGGAGATAATCTTTATACCATGATAAAAAGCGGCCATAGTTTCAATGAGATGGAGGTTATTACTATTCTAAAGGTCTGCCTGAAAACCCTTGACTACCTCCATTCGTTAAAACCCCAGGTAATTCACCGTGACATAAATCCGAAAAATATTATTCTTGATGAATCGGACAAGGTCTATCTTGTTGATTTTGGCGCTGTGGGAAGGGGAAGAAAAGATACCTATACAGGGGTAAAATCGGACACTTTTGTCGGAACCCTGGGGTACATGCCCCCGGAGCAGCTTTTCGGGAAGGTACATTCGGGTCTTGATATTTATGCACTTGGTGCGACAATTCTCTTTTTACTTTCCGGGAAACAGCCGTGGGAATTCGGATTAAAAAATATGCGTATCGATTTCCGGCGTCATACGGATATTTCAAAGGATATGGAATTTCTCATCGACAAAATGATAGAGCCGGATGAAAACCGGAGGCTTGCAAGTGCGAAAAAGGCTCTGTCTCTTGTACAGGAATTGGAAGATTATATCGAGACGGAAGTAAAAATAAAAAAACTCACGGCAAAGAAATCTTCCAAAAGTCATAAAGATCAGACAAGTCTCCGGGACTCACATGATTGGCTTGAAGTTGCAAAGACAAAAAAAAAGGAGGCGGAAGCTCTGGAATCTCTCCAACAGAGAGAGTCCGAACGGAAAGAGGAAATTGCCCGGTTAAAAGAAAAAAATCGATTAAAAAAGCAATCCGACAGAGAAAGAAATTCCGCTCTTATATTCCCGCGGCGTGTCAGGATCAATGAATATAGTGACAGCCTGGAATTGGAAATAAGCCCATATCCCCTCCATCTGTTATTTATAAAATTTATCACACGATTATTACGGAAATTCGATAATCTCAACGGGCTTATCCTCCTCTATTCCGCGCCGATTATATTCTGGATCGGAATAATCGCCGTTATATGGGAACTCCTGGGAAAACTGGACCTTTCCGTAAATATAGTCATTTTCCTTAAGGTCCTTACCGTTATCGGCGTATTTTCCGTGTTATTCGTTTTATATTGTCTCATCCGGGCATTGATAATTTGTAGTGATGATTATACCCTCTGTATCCGTGTCTCCCATAATAAAGCATGCGTCTTTCACCCCGGCAACCTGAATACTCCTATTTATGTCGGCCCAATAAAAAACCTGAAGTTCGAGGTTGATGATAAAAGCAATATGCTGCCGGGAGAGCAGGATGAAGAGAGCAAATTCTGGGGATCCTTTAAGATAACGGTAACGATACCGGAACCTGGAGTCTACTACCTCCGGACAGGTCTCCCTATGAAAGATATTGATACAATACGATCGTTCCTTAAAAAAATTAAAAATGCGGGCAAATAGCTGGTTACTTAACCAGAGCAAAATCCCGACAATACCTTACGGGTGTATGAACCTTCTTACCCTACAGGACATACACCCGTAAGGAAAAATAATCTATTGGAACGCGATTCACCGGATAAGAAAACACCCACTTCCCCCAAATAAGCATGATCGATAAAACTGCAAAAAAAAGGCCGGTCCATATTATTATGGACCGGCCCTGAGTTCGGTATTCTATAAGAGCATTACATGCTCAGAGCATAATATGCTCAGATTATCTATCGATTATGCCTCTCATCATCATCATGGCGAATCTTCTCTTTTGTACGCCTTACCATTTTAATCACTTTTATTACTACTTCATCGAGTTGTGGTTTAAAAAAATAACCTATTGCTACTCCCACGATTAATCCAAATAACATTTACTTACCCTCCTTTGTTATATTTACTTTTATAGCTTCATCCGTTGTGTAATCCTCTTTCGGGGGTACGACAATTCTCAAAAGACCATTCTTAAAGACTGCGCTCACCTTATCCCGTTCAAATTTACTCTGGGGTACATAGTATTTCTGGTCGACGATGTTTTTCAGTTTCAGTCTTCGCTTAAAGTAGCGGACACCTTCCGGTTGAGTATAATCCTCCGGTACTTTCACCGTGAGAATCATATAATCACCTTTAAATTGAAGATCAATGCCCTTTTCATCGAACCCGGAGAGAGCAAACTCAAAGACTAATTCTTTTTCTGCTGTAATATAAACATTTGCCGGTGGATACAAATAAGCAGGGTAATAATCAACGTTCTCGTCCCAGTGAAAATGCGTTTTGCAGTTTCCCGGTTTACAATTGAAGCCTTCGGAAAATGCGTCCTTAAAGTGCTCGGCAGCTTCAAAGACCTCTTCCATGATCCCATTAAGATCAAAAATAAAGTTATCTTTCATAATGACACCTCTTTTAAAGCGTGTATGATAGCCCCTCATACGAGGCAGCTTGTAAACTGTTACACACTCATTCGAAATGATTTTTCATTTCATGAAACAATGTGTACCGGTTTCCAGGGAGTCTTTGCTCTCTGCAACAAACTCCATAAAACGGGAAATCTTAGATTCTCCCGTGCGAGCTTTTTTAAAGCCTCATACTATAATATATGCAAATATTATACCATGTCAATC
>JAFGRV010000353.1 GCA_016934975.1 Spirochaetales bacterium
CGGGAACCGGGGTTTGAGCAGGGACAGGGGTGAGATCGGGAACCGGGGTTTGAGCAGGGACAGGGGTAGGACCGGGGACAGAGGTTTGAACGGTAACCGGGGTTTGGGCAGGGACAGGGGTGAGATCGGGAACCGGGGTTTGGGACGGTCCGTCCGGCGCCGGTTCTGTTGTTTTCGTTTGACTGTTGATAATTACCGTATCAACATATTCATTTATTTCATTTTCAAATACCGGATCGATTCCTGACTCAATCTCCTGATTTATAAATTCTGTTTCCGTTGTTCCTTCGGTTACTTCTTCATATTGTTCCGCTGCTTCAAGCATCTCCGTAAACTCCGGATCCTGAATCTCCTGATTATTCACGACAGCCAGCTCTTTCAGTTTCTCGAAATTGACGTTCAGGGTTCCGATAATAAGGATGCGGCTATTTGAAAGTTTTGCCAGTTCGGATTCCGGGTTTTCATTTATTATCTCCTGATAAATTATCATCGCCCCTTCTTTATCTCCGGCCTCCTCATAACACCGGGCTTTAATATATTGTATTTTCTCTCTTTGTTCTTCATCTTCCAATAATATGGTATTGAGTATTTCTATTGCATCGTTATATGCGGTAAGCTTATATAATTTTTCAGATTTCTGCAGGTTTGTTTCACCGGATTCTTTTATTGTCTGAATTTCTTTCTCAAAGTAGACGATGTATTGCAGGAGAGTTGCAGCCACAAATCCCGCATTTTGATTATTGTATTTTCTTATGACCTCTTTCAATTGAGTCTTTGCCTCCCGGGTTTTAAAAGAAAGAGCAAGACAAAAACCCCGATGTAATAAAATGATAGGAATTTTAGCCTGATCGATAGTTTCGTTTCGTAATATGAGATCATATTCAGTCAAGGCTTTTTCATAATAATTATTTCTTTCGTAATAATATGCAAGGGTGAGGTCAAGATCCGCATTTTTATCCATATCAAGGGATAAAGAAGATTTGTCCAGGAGTCCGCGAAAAAAATTTATTAAAATGAGGAGAAACCGGGAAAATAGGTTATATGTTTTCCTGTCATAAATTGAAACAGAGTCACTATAGCTGGAGATCAACATAGCGACCCTTAATTCCCCCTTATCAAATTGCTGCTGATTTATCTGATCTTTGTAATATTCCGTATGGAGTTTATATTTACTCACCATCCCCACATAATCGACCTTTGATTCCTCCCTGTTCATCTCATTAAGAGACCCATTCAGCTCTATTAAACCGATTTTAGTGACTTGATTATTGAGAGCCGCCATACCGGCAACTATCAATACAGCCGATAGAATGACACTCAAAAAAAATATAGAGCTCTTTAGATTCGGAATCATCATGGTGAATCACTCATATCAGGGTTTTTCATCTCGATAATGATAAGGGTTTCATCATCTTTTTGTTCAGCGTCACCTTTAAAGGTTGATAAATCCGCGAGGATAGAATCTATCAGTTCATTGCATGATAATAAAGCGTTACTCAAAATTACCTCTTTGAGCCGTTTGATACCATATTGCTTACGATTTGCATTAAACATTTCATTGATACCATCTGAAAAGATAATTATTTTATCATCCCGGTTCAAGGGGAGGTTTCCCGATTCAAACAAATGGTTGAGTTGTTGTGATACCCCGATCATAGTTCCATTCGTATTGAGGTTTACAATTTCAGTTCCCCGCAAGAGAAATGCAAAGGATTGGCCGGCATTTGTAAAGGTGAGAGTCTGATTTTTACCATCGATAATTGTATAAAATGAGGTAAAGAATTTATCATACTTTTGAATTAAATTACCGAAGAATGTATTTAAATGTTGAAAAAAATCTTTTGTATCCATATGGATATCTGCAATTTCTTCACATTTTTCCTTTATCAGCATAGTGATTAAAGCAGCAGAGACTCCGTGCCCGCTGACATCAGCGATAAAACACCCGAATTTGTCATTTCCCAGGGTGAAAATATCATGATAATCGCCGCTCACCTCTCTTAAGGGTTTATGATAGATGGCGATATCAAAATATTTTGTCTTTCTGAGCTGCGGATAGATTGATTTCTGAACTTCACCAGCCATCTGAAGTTCAAGTTTCATCCTTTCGTTCATAGTGTCCAGATATTCGATTTTATCTTGTATAGATTGAGCCATCTGATTGAATGCATCTGTAAGGGTCCCGAATTCATCCACCCGGTTGAGATCAACTCTGGTCTGATAAAGTCCTTTACTAATCTCACCGCTCTTTTTAGCGAGTATATTTATGGGAAAAACAACAATTCTGTGAAGTATAATACCGAAGAGTATGTGAAAAAGAATAATAAATAGAATAAAGATAAAAATCATCCTGTAAACAGTTTCCAGTTTATCATGAATATCGGATATATCGAGTTGGAATAATAAAATGATGGTACTCATGTTTTCTATAGCCAGGGGTACGTAAAAATGGATTTCCTTGTCACTAAAAAAGGATGCTGTGTAGGGTTTATTTGAAAATTCTTTACGGGTTATGGCATTCTGGGCTTCCCATAAATAGGACTTGTTAAAAGGAAAGGCATCATGGGCAAATTCATAAATAACTTCGCCTTCAATGGTAAAAAGGATATAGTTTGATTTTGTAAGAATGGAATTACATTTATCGATTATTTTATATTCGATAACGGCTTTATTCTTTGATTCCTGCGAATTTAGATTTATTTCCTGTATAGTTAAGTTGATTTCGGAAGTAATATCTGTGGCAAGTTCGATGGTTTCATATTTTTTAACTTTTGTTATGAGATCTATCTGATTTTCATGAATGAGAATAGTAAAAAAAGATACATTTATAATCGACAAAAAAATGTACAGAATACCTAATTTTACACCTAAACTTTTCATACGTTTAGCTTAATCAAATTTTGATAATAATGCAAAAGAATAAAATAAAAATCTTTTTCTCCCCTCTTCACCGCCCATCCGGGTTAAGGTTATTGCGTAGAGAGGTTTCATTACTTTATTTCCCCGGCTTTTTTTAGAGCAATTTTTGTGAGGATAGGTCCGAGAATTTCAAAAAGGATGCATGTGGCGGTAATCGAGGTAATAACGATTGAACCGATTGATTCTCCCCAGGCATTTATTTTGCTGAACTCGTGTTTTATGATCAGAGATAAACCGATGGCGACACCTGCCTGGGAAAGAATACCCATCCCCAGATATTTTCTAATTTTGTCTTCTGCTTTTCCAATCATTGCACCTAACCATGCTCCACCCATGAGACCGGCTGATCGGGCCACGAAGTAGACGACCCCGATAATACCCAGGGAGGGAAGAATGGAGATATGAAGATTTGCCCCGGCTAACACAAAGAAAAGTACGAAAAGCAATGGCATGATCTCTTTTAGCTTCTGATGAATTTTTTCTACTAATGGTGCAGGCTGTGTATTTATGACAACGATCCCGAATATCATATTCGTTAATATAAGTGAAAGGTGAAAGACAGTGCAGAGACCAATCACCGTTAGTATTGCAGAAAAAGTAAAGATAAAAATATCAGTGGCACTTTTCAGTTTCCGGGCTATGAGACAGTATATAATGGAAACAAGGCCGCCTATCCCGAAACTTAAGAATACTTCCTTTATGGGTTCAAATATAGTCATGAACAAGCCGGATGAAGAACTCGAGATGATGCTTTTCGCAATAGCTGCCGCAAATCCGAATATGATAATCCCAAGGCCGTCATCGAAACCGACAACGGTATACAAGGCTTTTGTGAGACTTCCGCTGGCTTTATATTCCTGAATAACGGCAACTGTTCCGGCCGGGGCGCTTGCCGGAGCGATAGCTCCGAAAATAAGCGCCAAAGCCAGATCCCGTGTTAAAATATAGATCGATCCTGTGACCAGAATAAAAGCTAAAAATGATTCGGCAAAGATAATAAGAATCATTTTGGAACCTTGCTGTTTTAATATTTTTAAACTGAGCTCCAGTCCAATTCCGAAGGCGACAAATCCCAGGGCTATTTCGGTAATAAATGATAAATGTTCCTGTAAAGGATCATTCAGTATATTTACCAGGGAAGGACCAAGAATAACACCGGCGATCATAAAACCGATCAGGGACGGTAATTTAATGATTCTTGCCAGTTTTCCCGCAAAAAGAGCGATAAATGTCATTATACCAATAATAACCAGAACTGGTAATTGCAGATTTGAAATAAATGATTGAATTGTGTCAATTATAAACATTTTCTACTCCACGCTGCTAAAAGTCTAAAGATCCGAAAGCATAAGATAATTCCTGAACCGTGATGAGTATCCCCGGTTTATTTTCCAGTTCTTCCGCGGCTATATGAATACGCCGGATAACATCGTTACAGAGGGCTTTATCAAGAACAGCTATAATTATTTTATTAGAGGTCTGATCCGAATCGTTCCAGAAAGCGGAAAAAAGGGGTAATCTGTGGAGATAAAACCCCGCGTTCCGGCCGTCGATGACGGTAACGGATCCTTCGACAACGGATGAGAATATCTGCAATATTTCCTCGAAATATGTATTATCCTGGACGATCACCTGGAAAAGACTTTTCTCTTTTGCCTGATGATCAAATTCCTGGTTTTTAAATATCTTATGAAGATAGTCTACAAGATCTTCCTTACGGGTAAAATTACAAATACTTTGAATAATATTCTTGTATCGTAATACTTTCGATATGGCTGATAGTATTTTTATATGTTTATTCCTCTGGGTTCTTGGCCCGACTATGAAGAATAAAATTGTTGTTTTTTTGCCGTCAAGGGAATTAAAGTCAATGCCATTCGGCACAACAAGTATACCCACCGCAAACTCATCGATATTTTCAAAACTGCAATGAGGAATTGCGATCCCATTCTCAAAACCGGTGGACCCTGTTTTTTCCCTTTCATCGAGGGCATTAAAAATATCTTCTTCGGAAAGATATTCCAGGCTTTTATTTTGCTTTGCCAAAGAAGCAAGTTCTTTTAAAATATCTTTCTTTGTTTTTGCATTGGTTCCGATTTGTATGCTGTCGGGATTCAAGAGACTAATAAAACTCATAATGGTCCCCTCCTTTATATTCCCATTATTTCAGGGTCTTTTCAATAG
>JAFGRV010000354.1 GCA_016934975.1 Spirochaetales bacterium
AGATAATGGGGGTATATTAATTTTCATTTCATTAAATAACGTTTCACGTTTTGGTACGATATCATCATATGTTGAAAGATTACCGAATATTTTTTCAAAAACCGGATCAATATTATTTCTTTTAATAAAATGTAATGCCCCTTTATATTTTAAAAACGCTTCGGACAAATTTTCATTATCTTCAAAATTAATTTTTATATAGTATTTAATGCTATTATATTGAAAATATGATTTTATTTTCAAATACTTTAATATATTCATGCATGCTCCCTCTTTTCAATCCGGGCATCGTGCTTATGTTCCCATATCAACCTATCTTCATTTAATGCCGGTTTTTTATTTTTATAACTGAATAGTTATAAAAATTCTTTTGAATCAATACAATAGTCTTAAGCAATTCAGCAGTCGAAACTCGTGATCAACTCGACATAGTATTGAGCCATAAGAAGGGCATCGACAATATCAATAGTGCCGCTGCAGTTGACATCGGCATTCGTTGCCACAAAACCAGGTGGATTTAAATCCACATAATGCTGCGCGGTGAGAAGTGCATCGACGATGTCTACGGTGCCGTTAGAGTTGACATCTCCTTTCATGCCTGGAGGTTCTTCATTACCGGTAGTGGGAATTTGCAGTAAATACGCAACCAATTGGTTTTTTTGCTGAGTCGATAAATTGGAAGTCTTTCCATGCTGATCTGCCGGGTTTTTAGTTGAGATAACATCTAACAATGTCGGGGCAGAGCCGTCATGTAGATACGGTGCGGTTCTCCATAGTTCTATCAGGGTAGGAACTATATATCCGTCGGTAAAACCTTGTGATCTATCCTGAGAATCTACCGTACCGACATTATGTTTTTCCATACTTGTGAAGTATGCGCCGGAATGACAGCTTGAACATCGGGCAGAACTGCTTTCAAATAGAGCTTTTCCTGCCAGTGCATCTGCGGTCAGGGTTCCATCTGCATTACGATATGGACTTATTTCTGCGGATAACGATCTAATAAAATTTCTTGTATCATCAAGGTTTTGCTGGGTAGGAACGACAAATTTAGCATGTAAAAATCCGGCATTAACAGATGTTGCCGCATCCGGTCTGATTCCCCGCCACGTCTTCGGTGTATATTCATATGTATTTAAAAGAGTTTTTGTGTTTTTATAATTCCCAAGACCATCATTCGCTTCGTCCCAGTTAAACCCATCTGACCTCACTCCGGGATGACAGGTCGTGCAGCTTAACCATCCCTGCATGGTTGTGCTCCCGTCATGAAAGATTCTTTCTCCCCGCCGCACACTATCTTCCGCGGGTTGTGAACCCAGAGATATTGTATTGGTAATATTATTACCGGAAGTACTGATAACATATACATTACCGGCAAAATATGCACCCGTAGCGACACGACTTCCGTTAGGTGATATGGTTATACCCCTGGGACCTTGTCCGGGAAGTTTTATTTTTGTCAATATTCCAGCCCCCCAGAGTGCACTCAGGTCATATTTTAACATTTTTAACTGAGCAGGATCATTTTTAATCTTAAACCAAATATCGGAATATGGCTTATTATAGTTCGCTTTTGATCGATATGTCATATCAACACCGGCATTTGAGCTTGAACCCCCAACCATAACGATCTTCCACTGTTGGCTATTCGCTCCATTATCCGGATTTTGTACTATCCCCGCATCATCGGCTGTTGAACCGCCATTATCCATGGCTAAACCACCGGTTCGACATAACATCTTATAGTATCCGTTCCCTATATCCACGATTCTCCACTGTTGATTATTACTTCCTCCCTGATCGTATTGGTTAATCGGAGCATTATTATTGGTTGAACCATAATTATCAATATTTTTATTTGAAACGACACTGGTAATAAAATAGTACCCTTCGCTGTTGCTTGAAATGCGCCATTGCTGATTAACACCACCATTATCAGTCCATTGAACTAACTGAACACCATTTGCCGTATTTCCTCCCGGAACATCTATGCATTTGCCGCTTGTCCTGTTCACAAACTTATAAATTGCAGAGGAGCTAAAAGGTCCTCCGCTTGTACTTGGAGAAGTACCGGGAATATTTCCGGCTATCAACTCATGCAGGAATGCTACATCAACCTTATAAACCTGATGAATTCCCGAAACACTGACCCATAATGTATTACTATTCGATGAAATTGCCAGACCCCATGGATTCGCGGCGCCGTCGCTCATGGTATCAAGCAAAAATGTTGTATAATATTCCCTTTGAGATGCATCAAGGATAGAAATTGCATTTGTATTTGTCCACCCTTTTTCAAGCTGTGTGGGAGGAAGAGTTTGTTTCCCAAAATTATGTGCAACATAAACCCAGTTTCCATCGGGAGAACATTTTACTCCCCTCACATTCGTACTTCCGAATGGAAGTTTGATGGTGGCAGCTATGGTTCTGCTGCTGATAGTGATAAATGTTACTGCCGAAGCATGTCCCAAAAGCGTTGCATCTCCTGTCGGTGTTGCGTGACCTACGACAGCATAGGTTCCGTCGGGTGTTATATCCAAAAACATCGGATAATCATCGACCGTTACATGACCGAGTATTGTCCCCGTACTTAAATTGACTATGGTGACTCTTTTAAGGCCGAAATCCGTTACAACTAAATTATTTCCCGAAACCTTCACACCTGTCGGTTTCGGACCGGTTGGAAATCGCCGTAAGATATTTCCCGAGGACGGATCGATTTCCGCCACATTTCCGCCGTCATATTCCGCAACATAAACAAGGTTGCTGCCTGACCACGCAACTCCTTTGGGCTTTCCATTCAACTGTACGGTTCGTGTCATACTATTTGTATTTGCATCTATTATAGTAAGCTGTGCTTTTGTTAAATTCGAAACAGCGATATACGACCCATTCGGCGAATAAGCACAATCAAAGGGTGAATGATAATCACTGCTGTTCGCCAAGACATTTTTTTGCATGTGGGGAATAAATCCGGTTACCAGGGTTATAATAATAATGAAACTAAACATTATTGCAAAAATCTTTAATTTATTTTTCATTTTGTTCTCCTCTACAATATATTTAAAAACGTTATAGAACGATATTCATAATTCTTAGTGTGCAAGGGGAGTAACAACTCCGCCGTTTAATTGCTGATCCACACTATGATAATCTCCGAAGAATTGTATATTCCCCGTATCCATCCAGAGTACAAAGGTATGTAATTCATCATCTGATAGACTGCCATGACCACTTGCCAATCGCTGATAAAGAGGAGACGCGTTTGCACCGTGTAATCCCGGAATTGATCTCGGATATACTCTATTCCAGCCTTCCGCCGGTCTGTAATGGGAATTATATAACCACACATATGGTTTTAAATTATTATAAGAAGCAAACCAGCGGTTCCCATCGGTATTGCCCTGCCTTAAGTCGGGGGACCGTGAACCGTTATGACATGATATACATTTATTATTAAGAATAGGTTGGATATGTCGTGGAAAACTTAAAAAGTGAGATCTTTCCCCACTCCCATTTGAAGCCGATAAAACAGGATCAGGGGTTATTGTTGATGGCGGCCTCAAGAATGCGAGGGGAATATGGTCATTAATCGATGCCTGATGTCTCGGTTCATGACATCCGTCGCAATATTGAAAATGCTGGCCTCCAACTGCGTATGCATCCGAACGCATTGTCTGTATTCCCACACCATATTGATTTATCGCCTGAAAATATACCGGTCTATTCGCCGGAATATAAAATCTTGCACTCCCATCGGATTCTACCGGTACTGTTCCAAGAAGACCCTTGGCATTTTTTCCTGCCCAAATACTTTCCGTTGATTCATAACTTATCATAGGATTCGTTGCAAGGGTTGTTGTCTTTACCAGGGGTTCCCATATCCGTAATGAAACTATTTCTGTTCCATCGGGAAATGGTATAAGGCTGTCATAAACATTAACAAGATTCATGACTATATCTGACGGAGCTCCATCGGGTTTTGAAGTGACGGCGATTATTGCAGGTTTTGTCCGTGCCCTTACTGGTATGGGGCTTTGGATAGATCTGTTGGGATCATCATATAACAATGTTTTATTCCCGGAACGGTCTATGACATATAAACCATAGTGATCATTATTACTTGGGGAATGGGCAACTAAGAAATAATTCTCACTTAAAGCATAAGGAGATCCATATTTATGTTGTCCGCTTCCTGATTCCGGATACCCATTATTATCGGGAGTGACATTTGTAATTGTCGAGTTTTGATCATCGTCTTCAATGTCGGGATCAATTAGTATGACCGAACCGTAACATTCAAAGTGATGGGGGGCCCCGACTGCTACATATTTGCTTGAATTGGGTATAGGCCTTACCTGCATCTGCATCATCGGGACATTACCCAAACCCCATTGGCTGCTTGCTCCCGTGTTTGTATAATTAAGTGAAATAGGTTTCGCATTTATGCCATCGGCTTTGGTTATCCATGAAGAGTGCATATGTGTCGCCCCTCTATCGACATAGTCCCATCGTGTATACACGATCATTCCGTCATTATCAACAGAAGGCCACCATTCATTTGTTTCGTGATAACTGATACATCTGATACCTGAACCATCGGCATTCATCGTATGAAGCGTATAAGTAGGCACAGGTCGTTGATGGCATCTTCCGTAACTCATGGCGCCTAGATCTCGTCTTTCCGAAATGAACACAATTCTGCCGTCGGGAAGCCATGCAGGCATCATGTCATTATATTTACCATCGGTTAATTGCCTCAGGTTTGTGCCGTCAATATTTACTGTAAAAATATGATATGTTGTATTTTGATTCCAGGTCTGAGAATGAGTACCGTCTGTATATGCAAAAACTATCTTTGTTCCGTCATAGCTTAAATCCGGAGAAAGAAATCCTCCCCCTTGGAGCTTATTGCCTGCATAACGGCCGTTTTCACAATAGGAATTTTGAAGAACATTTGTAACGGATCTGTTTCCACTAAACACATTATTAAGTATAAATAGTCCATTACTATTGCCGGTCCATGCATTAAAGCCAAAATACTGGTCAATCATATGATGCTCGGAGACAACATTTCCTTGTTGCGCTTTTACAAAAAGGATTCTATTAAAATCAGAAAAAACGGGGTTTGAAAGATCAATCTCTGCTGCATTTGTCTTCGATCCTTGTATTATTACAAAAGCTGCAACAATTATTATGAAAATGACAGCTATTCCGAAAGTTTTTTTTATGTTACTCATTCCAAATCTCCTTATTATATATGTAAAAAGTATTATTACGTTTCTTACAAAAATCCGTTCATAATGAGTGTTTTTTTTACAAAATCCTCTTAACCGGGACCAATTCAAACCGCTTAAGTTAATAATTAAATAATATTGTTTAAACGGTTAATTATTACATGAAACGGCAAAATGGTCAAGAAAAATTTTTAGGAGATTGAAATTCCTCACGATCTCCGCTCCTCCCCTCTGTGTCAGTAGATGCATAAATATGAGACATATATACTTGTATATAAATAAAAAAAAATTGTACTATTATAATAAAGGCAGATCTAAAAACAGAGGTTTTAGCGTGTTTATAGGTCTATGGTGACTTCAAAATCCATAGTTTCAGGAAGCTGCCATACATTACAATTTATACATCTCAAAGAGGTTGTATTATGTCCCACAAACTAAAAAATGATATTGTTTCAAAAAAGAGAATCATTTTTAAAAAGATAGTAAAGTACCTGCTTTTTATTATAGCTGCCATAATCATTAGTGTTATAATTAATATTTTCGTTTTAGAAATCTCTGTTGTAGATGGGCGCTCCATGGAAAAAACGCTTTATTCGGGAGAAAGACTGATAATATTTAAATTGGGATATTTATTTTATAATCCGGGTGATAAAGATGTCGTTGTATTACGATATAAAAAAGGAGTAAAACCCTTTCAAAGTATTTTTATAAATTTACTATCAAAAAAAAGAGAAATATCCGATCCCGGCATGGAAATCGACTATATAAAAAGAATCATCGGTTCTCACGGTGATATAATAGATTTAAAATATGAAAAAGTTTATCTGAACAATAAAATACTTGAAGAACCATATGTTGCCGGAATAACACATAAAAAATCCTTACATTACCCCCTTGTCATCCCGGAAGGAAAATTTTTCATCATGGGAGATAACCGGTCTATGAGCCGCGATAGCAGGGATATAGGACTTATTGATAAAAATGAAATCATAGGGCAAGCCCTTTTACGGATATGGCCTCTTACCAAAATCGGTATTATAAAATAAGGTCATATGCCTGTACGATCTCTATTGAACTGATATCCTTTGCCACCTGTAAAACCCCCAAACCGAATGTATTTCCGGATATGTAATTCATGGTGTTTCACCAGGAAAATCTGCTAAAAATCACTTAATTGAGGGATTTTTAATAAAGTATAGTAAAAATCCCTCCAAAATCAGGGGTAAATATCCTCCAAATTCGGGCTGTTATTGAAAATTGATATCTGATAATCTGCATTCACTATGAATAAAGTAAAGCAAGAAAAAAAATGTTACTCATACCTGTTATGACAAAGATAAACAAAGTCTGATGAACGAGTATCGTGAACCTGAATGAAAGGTAAGGTTGGAAAAATTCGAAGAAAGGAGGAGAAAATCAAACTTTAACGAAGAGCCGGAATTCGTGGGTATAAAGGAACCGGAGGTTTTAATGACCAACCTGCTTTGGGAGAAGATTCCCGAACTCTTCATGAGGCTATATTAAAAATTAATTAAGGAGAATTAAAATGAACAAAACAAAATGGATTATGGCCGGAGCAGCGGTCTGTCTGGTCGTGCTGTTTGCAGCATGTGAATTAGGTGTTTCAAAAGTCCCCCCAACTGAAGGCGCTGGTCTGACTGTAACAGGCGGTGCTTATGAGATCCTCACGGGTGAAGAAGCCGGCGCCAGTGTAGATACAATGCCCAAGGCAAAATCAATCATGAAAAGTGAGGAAGAAGCTATAATTGCTGCCGGCGTACCGGGTCTTTATTTAGTTGATTTGGATTATATTCCAAAATCAATTAATGAAACTTTGTCCCAGGGTGGGATCACTTTGTTAGAAGATGGAACGGTTATTGATGAGAATGGTGAAGAAACGGTTGTTATTTTCAACAGTGAGATAATTAAAGTAACGACGGAAGCTTCCGGTAAAGGCACACCCTATGCTTTTGCATATTATGGTTGGGATTGTGCAAGATCTTTACCCAGTGGATTCTGCCGGACTATCAAAGCCTGGACAAGAGCCTATGCATATGGTCCCGATGGAGTATCACCGACATATATTGAATATATCTATACTCATGTAAATTTCAGCGGTCTCAGTGATACGGATTCTGCTAATAATGTTAAAAGTTTGGGATCGTACAAAGAAAAATCCCTGGGGTGCGGTTGGCCGGCATATGGTGTCCCTATTTTCTATCATAGATTTTATATGAAAGATGGAAGCATTATCGTTGACAGATCATTTAATTAATTCTATCAAATGGATGATTAATTAGTGTAAAATATTCTATAGTAACATTTGGGTGTAGAGGAATACTCCTCTGCACCCTGTGTTGATAACATTTCCAAAGTCTACCAGAAAGAACGCTTCCAACGACGGCTTTCCCAGCGGGATAAAAACCGGAAGTTTAATCCGGCAGACTTAACAGAACGTAAACTTTGGAACGATTATATTGAGTGATGAGTACCCGTTGAGGTGGTCAACTGGTTTCAAACAATTCTGACACGATCATACAAAAAATTATGATTATTATCATAAAAAGGAAAAAGGGATGAACCCCAATAAGTTCATCCCCTTTCATATAAATATCGCTCATTCTTAATAGTACATCGTACCTGTATAACGAACCGCGCTCCTATCTATGGAAATTGGAATATTTAATATATAAATGATTGACCAATCTCGATCAAAATATTGATAATAATGGGTATAAAAATTATTTACAAGACTATCAATAGCTTCATGAATTTGTGCTATTTCCACATCAACAATGGGCCACACTATCCTGGGGTCTGCGTATCCAGCCTGTCGGAAGATTTTTTAGTATCATTTACATAGAAATTTGAAATTATTTTATTGACTTTGATTTTTTCGTAATGTAAAATCTTTTTCAAGAGGGAAGGGGGAAGGTTTTTGTCTACATCTATCAATAGTTTACTCAATTCAAATTATAATCTCATTAATTTTAAAAAACCTTACTAAAAAATTTTTAAATCCGGCTGCCACTAAACTCATATTGCACCTGCAGATTAAAAGGAGGTCATAATGAGAAAAATTGATCCTGATTAAATAATACGTTTCACTATCATTCGATAAATTTCAAAAAAAAGAAAGGAGAAAGAAAATGAAGAAGCTCATTTTGGGGGTATTATGTCTGCTGCTTTTGTTCACCCTCACCGGAATAGATAAAGGTCCGGAAAATCCGGAATTAGAAGTAATACTCATTCCGGTAAGCAGTGGCATACATGAAGGAATGGCCACTATGGTGGCCAGGCTTAAGATTATCAACCCTCTTGATTTTTCTCTAAAAAAAGTAATTGTTACGGTGAAGGAAGCCAAAGGTTTGAACATTTCTCCCGCTACAATTGAAATTGACAAAATACCGGCCAATGGTACTTTCATTACCGATAAAACGGTGACTGTAACCTACCAAACTCCCTCCCAGGTTGGGGATAATACCAGGCAAAGACTTGTCTGGGAAGTGAATTATAGCAACAAAGAAAAATCTGCAAAAAATTATAATGGGAATACTGCTGCAGATATCCGGATCAATGAAATAATGTTTTTTCCCGAAGAGAATGACTCTGAATGGGTTGAGCTTTACAACGGCTCAGCCGGTCAGATAGATATTGCCGGCTATCATATCTGTAATGCATATGGAAATATCTATAGGATTCCGGATACACTTCCGCCGGTACCATCGGATGCTTTTGTATTAATAATTTTCAACGGTGATAGTCACTCAATTAATGATCTTTCCTTTACTGATGATGCACTTGCAGTACTGTATTCAGATAAAAAAAATGTTTTCGATGATGAAGGTGATGTGTGTGCCCTTTTCACGAGTATCCCATACAAAGTGAAAACCATCAGAGGATTTGTTACCTGGGGAAATATCGATCAAAAAGGAGGGAAGGCTCAATCTTTTTTAAAGTATTCGAAAGCCAAAAAACTATGGTCAGATAAAAAGGGGAGGGTATATAATCGTCTCCCGGAAATAACAGGACCGGCTGCTATTGTGCAAAGAGGAGGATCTCTGGTGCTTGTGGATTCCGGCGAAGGGAAGTATCAATCAACTGCTGTGCCATGCAGACCGGAGTATATAACACCCGGGGCAAAAAACACTTTACCATCGCCTCAACTCTGGATGCCTCGTGACCAGCTTGATACGAGTGCAGATAACTTTACATTCAGTTGGCTGCCTGTTGGTTCATCACACTATGAAATACAGATTTGCAGGGATATGCAATGCAAAGAGATTGTCGTTCATAAAGAAGGCCTGACTGAACCAAATTTCAGACCCGCATTCCCATTAGAACGATATGTAACATACTATTGGCGTGTCCGCGCAGTAAGAGCGGAATCGATAGGTAATTGGAGTGAGGTAAGAACATTTACAATTGCGTTTCCGGAGGAAGCCGGCAGCGGTTTCGATGAAGAAGGTCCTCTCTTTGAAGAAGATGAACCTCCCTCCGGTGCACCCAACCCTCTCGGTGTCCCAAGCCGGGCTGCCCGCAAAGATTCACTTCTGCTTTGTGTTGATGGTTGTGACCAGGCTCACTGGGATAGTTCCAATGCAGAACCAAGCGCCCAACATGGTCATTCAACCTGGTATTGCTGGGCAGCGGCGGCTCAAATGCTTGCCTGGTACATGGGTGGTGATCTTCTTCAAGACGAGATTGTAGCCACTGTACACGGTAATATAACCGGGGCTCCGCAACCCTACCCGGACCTCCCTTATGGCACAGAACCCGAGGACTCTCTTCCCCATGGATCCCATGCAGGTGCTTCTAAAGCTCAGGACTACCAAGCCGTACGATATGCACTCCAGGCAACCCAGGCTCAATTACACGAACAGACGACCAAACCGACAGATGCCGAACTTCAAGGATTTATAGATGACGGCCGGCCTCTCTGGTATGAAAATGGCGGTCATGCAATGATTATTGATGGATATCGAACTCAAGGAGGTGTTTTCCAGGCCAGATTTTTAAACACAGACAATAATGGGACAATCGCATGGCGTTCCTGGGCAAATGAACCATTCCGCTGGTGTTTAGTCCCGGAGCTGGGCCTGACAGGAAAGATAAAAGATTCCCGATTAGATACTGACTCAGATGGGGATGGTATAATGGATTTTGACGAAGATGAGCGTTTTCCCACGGATAAGGACATACCGGATAGTGAGTGGGATGGAGTCTTTGACAAGGCTGATGTTGCCAGCTACACTCTCCGCGGAATAAGTGCCGATATTGATGGCGATGGAACAAGAGCAGAAGTGGATCCGGATTCAGATGACGGAGGAGTTATCGATGGCTGGGAAGACCTGGATAATGATGGAGAGTATGAACCCGGGGATAGTGAAACAGATCCACATAATCCTTCTGATGATGCAGGAGCTGACCTTGATCTTGTCATTCTTATCGACACCACTACCAGTATGACAGACGATATCGATGCGGCGAAAACAGCCGCGGTAAGTATTGTGAATGCAATCGCATCCAGTGCAGGGGATTGGCGTGTGGCAATTGCTTCTTTTGAGGATTTTCCCGTTGATCCCTATGGAAATCCTTCCTGTGGAGACTTTATGTATCATGATGTGCTTTCTTTTACCAATGATCAGTCTGCAATTGTAACTGCTATAAATACTGCACTCACATTGCGATGCGGGGAGGATTGGGAAGAATCACATTACTCGGCTTTGATGCACATCCTGGAAAAGAATGCTTTAGGAGGCTGGCGGGACAATGTGGGAAAAGCCGTGATTCTGATGTCAGATGCTCCCCCGCACCACCCGGAGCCAGGTGATACAGGCTACCCGGCTTATACTGCAACGGATGTAATACAGGCTTCTTTTGACCTTGATCCCGCTGTCATTTACCCGATCCTTATTGGAACAGATCAGATAGCAAAAGCACGTTTTCAATATCTTGCGGACGAGACAGATGGAATATTATTCGAAGCCGAAGGCGCTGAAGATATAGTGGCAATTATCATAGAGGCGGTAGAAGCTATCATCTTTAAACCTATAGCTTTGGCAGGCGGACCATACACTGGATGTTTAAATCAGCCTTTAACTTTTGATGGAGGCCTTTCCTATGACTCAAACGGGACCATTGTGCTTTATGAATGGGATTTTGATAATGACGGTATCTATGATATTGCACTGACAGATCCGATCACAACTCATACATATATGACTGAATATATGGGTTTTGTGAGCTTAAGAGTCACAGATGATGACGGGCTGACTAATACTGACACCGCGGCTGTGGAAGTGGGTGATATCGTATCCCCGGAGGTGAATATTGAAGTTCCTGGTATGAATGTTGCTGTCCAGGATGGTATAACCTTCACCATGGATGCATACGATAACTGTGAATTGGAAGGTGTGTATTTGACCCTCCATGAAATAGATGGAGTATCCATAATCTCTACAATTTTGGATGATGTGCCTGTTTCCTACAATGGGTCTACTGGTAAGTGGGAATACTACTTTAACACCCTTGATGTTGAAGATGGCAATTATCTGCTTCAAGCACAGGCACGTGACATGAGTGGAAATAATGGTTATAGCCTGCTTATATTATTCAGCATCCGAAACTGGACAGTTATCGAGCTTTTGCCGGCCACTGCGACAAACAACCCCGGTCGTACGATGCCTGTTAAGTTCTCCTTGAGAATAAACGAGGTTGTAGATCCGGAAACACCTTTTGTCCGTAACGAGGAATTGGCCATAAGAATAAAACAAGATGATGTACTCTTACAGGAAAGCCTTTTTGGTGTCACATCCACAGACTACAGGATAGATGATAGAGCGGAACACTACATCACCAATTTTAAGACTCCAAAGAAGCCAGGTACCTTTACCGTTGAAGTATGGAGGGAACGAGCGAATTTCCTTTTGGGAACATTTGAATTTGAGACTGTTAAAAAATAAATTTTTTAGTTTGTAAAGGGAAAGCAGCGCTCTCTGATACTATAAGTAAAAGCCACCTGCAGAGTCCGTTCCGTGACCGGCGGTGGCTTTCTTTTGATTATGTTTTCCCTTACTCGATAAAAATAGTGCGTGGTGAAGCCGGGATGATCTTTTGTTTAAACTCGATAACATCCGGATAATCCAATTCTATGACGGGCTTGCGCTGTAAGGTCCGGCTAAGTACTATTCAACAGTACTCCCGCCGGATAATGTTGATATAATACCCGAAACCATCACTTTATAGACAGCAGCCACCGGTCCCAGGTCTGCAAGTCTCCACTCGATTTGTTTAAAGAGCTGCCGATAGGCCTGCCTGTAGTTCGGATCAATCTCAATTTTCCCTACCAGTTTTTTTAATTCCTCCAGGGAGTATTGATTCACAGATTTTACGGAGGCAGCTACCAGAGTGAGACTCGGGGCATGGATTATATATTCATCCACTATTTTTTTCCAGTAATCATCCCGAAACATCAGCTTTTGCATCAACCCCGATAATTCAGCCACCTCGAATGCTTGCTGCCTTACCGGCAGATTGTCGCCAGCTCTACGGATGTTCCTTGCTCTATTACCGTGGGATAAACTGTAATTACCATTACGAAGCAGAATTTTCTTCCTGAAATCTCCTCCCTAGAGTGTAAAATTGAAATCCTTGACCAATGCCCCGGGTAGGCGCATGCTCGATGTTGAGCGTTCTTCGTATGTTGACGGATCAA
This sequence comes from Spirochaetales bacterium, assembly GCA_016934975.1. Classification (GTDB taxonomy): domain Bacteria; phylum Spirochaetota; class Spirochaetia; order SZUA-6; family JAFGRV01; genus JAFGRV01. Next base: position 12,955 of record JAFGRV010000354.1, read on the forward strand.
TAATATGGGAGCGTTGGCGGGTAAGATCAATCAGGTTTTCCCCGAACATCCGCAATAGAGTCTCGTCGAAGCGCATGACATTAAGGGGGGCTTTGATTTTTCCGTTCTCCACCCAGAAGGTGGCGAAGCGTGTCATGCCGGTAATACGGGCGGCTTGTCTGTCCGAATAATTCAGATACCAGACATTATTGATGTAGATTCCATTATCAATCCGGGACAGAATTTCCGCCTCTTTTAAGGAGCCTCCGGCCATATCAACTGACTCGGGGGATTCTGAGTTATTTGCCCCGTTTGTTTCCATGGCGTATTCTTTTGCCGACCGGGGTGAGATAAGAAAATCCTGTAATTTCCCTTGAGCGATAAGAGAGACTGTTGGAGGTTTTATATAGCCATCTTCCTGGAAGTTGGGGGCGACACCTTCTTTTGTGTTTTCTTGTATGGTGAGTAATGGAGATAATGTCTCATTTCCCTCGATCATTTTTAAAAAGGGTGTTTGCTTTGTTTCACGGCTCTTTAATCCGAATCCCCCCCAGCACGCCAGAGAGATAAACTCTTCGATTGCCGCGGGGGCGAAGTAAACCCTATACTTTCCGGGTTTTATTGTATGGGCAGGCGTGGAAAGTGCGGCTACCTGTTCACCAGCCAACTCTGCGTTCCGGATAAAAACATCGTCGTCCCAGTCAAATCCCGCGTACTGCGATTTCACCGCTTTATCTTTTGTATGATAATATGACCAGTTAAAATTGAATGAATAATTCTCATACCAGTTTTTCTGTCCCAGGGAATTGGCGAAACCGCGGAACATCCGCCCCCCCGCATAAATCCCGATAAGCTCCCCGAAGGTTCCTGCATGGAGAATCGCGGAAACGATCTCTTCCCGGGTGGGGAGTTTGTTCTCTCCGATGGTGGAACCGGATACAATTGTCGTTGAATAAAGAAGATACGGATCATCCGGCACCAAAGGTACCACTTTTCTCATACCTTCCAGAGTGCCCGTTATGCGTGAGAGGTCTTCTTCTCTGTTTCCCGTAAGAGGGAAGTACTCTTTTGTGTGTTTTTGATTGATGATCAGGTGAAGAGAAGCAATACATTGCAGGATGGAACCCGGCTGCCTGATTTTACTTTTGTTGAAACGGATAAAATCCGATTCTTCACCACTTATGGACCATAAGAGAATTTCATCTTTATGAAGCTTTTTCATACAATCATCTGTGAGGGTATAAAAATATGATTCTGTCATCCTATTCACCTCCGAATACATCAACATGTGAAAAAAGGCATACCGGGCTTGCATGCCCCACACGGATTACCTGGTTCGGCTCGCCTTTACCACAGTTCGGGGTGCCCATGACCTCAAAAGTATCCCTGTTTCCTACCATAGCAAGATTTCGCCAGAAATTAGCCGATATACCGCGGTAGTTTGGATTTTTCACCAGCGTCGTGAGTTTTCCGTCTTCGATCAGTTGTGCCCATTCACACCCGAATTGAAACTTGTTTCTCGAATCGTCAATCGACCATGAACGATTTGTTTTCATATAAATCCCTTTTTCTACGTTTTGTATTATTTCCTCCAGGGTTGATGTCCCGGGTTCAAGATTAAGATTTGCCATACGGTCGATGGGAGGCCGGTTCCAGCTTGACGCCCTGGAATTAGCTACACCGGGTATTCCCGATCGTGTCTGTGAGACGATACTTCCCAGGGCCCGTTTTAAGATGCCCTTTTCTATAATGTATTCTTTTTTTGCTTTTACTCCGTCATCGTCAAAACCGTAGCTTGCCATCTGATCCAAAATAGCCGGATCAAAGGTAATGTTCAGTAACTGCGAACCATACTGATAGGTGCCGATCATTTCAGGTGTCACAAAACTGGTTCCCGCGTAATTCCTTTCATCACCAAGGATTCTGTCGAGTTCAAGGGGGTGGCCGATGGATTCGTGAATCTGGAGCATCATCTGGTCAGGATCAAGAAGCAGATCCATTTCCCCGGTGGGGCAGTTAGGTGCTGATAAAAGCCGGATCGCCTCGTCTGCCAGGACTGGCCCAAGGTCTGCAAAGTTGATCCGGTCCAATAATTCGAATCCCGTCTGACGGGCGAATCCTCTGCTCCCGAGGGTGCGGGTTTGTGTGATAATCCCTTTGTTCGCTGTGGCACTCATGTGCGGGACAATAATGTTGAATTCCTGGTTTACATTCCCCCCATGATTTGTCAGAAAGAGAGAGGATCTTTTTATCTGCCACAAAGCAGCAGACCAGTCCACGATGACATCAGCCTTTTTTATTTTTTTGGATGCATCTGTTAACAAGTCTATTTTAGATTTTAAGGGAACGGTTGCCCAATCAATTTCTACCGGGGTAGCGTATTCTCCTGTGGGGTCCGGAAAATCGATCTTTGAAAAATCCATAATACTTTTCCCGGCACTCTGTTCCGCCCATAACACTGCTTTTTCCGCTGCTTTTTTAAGTCCGGATTCCGAGAGGTCGCATGTCCCCGCATATCCCATACCGCCATTATGAATCACCGTTATCATCACACCCTCGTCTGTGTAGGTAATGAGGGGCGACAGAATGTCCTGCCGGACATTAATCAATTCTCCGGATTCCCGGACAGATCTGAGTGTACAATACTCTACATTCGGTACGACTTTTTTAAAGAGTTTTGTCAGTTTATCTATCATAGTGGTTACCTCGTTTCTACGCCGGTTATTATTCGTGACGGAATTGTAGCAGATGTGAGGGGTTGATGCAAGGGGAGGGGATGCTGGTAAATTATCTCTGTTAAAATTAAATGCGGGCAAATAAACGGTTCCTAAACAGGAGCGTAATCACCTCACTACCTTATGGCTATAAAAACAAAATTAACCTTAAAGGGCATTGACCCGAAAGGAAAATTCAGATGTTGAGAGACGTATTGCACGTTCCGGCACATGTATCCCGACAACTACTTAAACAGTCACTCGCGCATCCCACTGTACCATCAGGACTGATAGTAATCAGGGATTTAAAAAATTGTCAGTATAGCTATCTATTTTATCATTAAATACTTGCATAAGTATCATTGGTTTGATTAGAATTGTATATATGGATTTTTAATTAAGCGAAGACAATTATTGTACATACGAATTGAGGATAGCCAATAACCTCCTTTGGGTACAAAGGTTAAACAATAATCGCATTATAATATATATGGGGGTGTTGATTAACCTTACACATTCTATATATTGTGTAGTTGTAGAGTAATTTTGCTAGAATTGGGGATATTGTACAACCTGAATCATAAACAAGCGTTAATCACCTGAATATTGATTTTCCAACTGGAGGAAAATGGATGTCTTTAATTAAAATAAGTAAAAAAAATAAAATTTATTTTAATACACTTATAAAATTCATTTTACCTTTAATTATTCATGATTTGGTGGTTAATTTATTCTCTTATGTTGATTTATTGATGGTAGGTCAATTAGGAGATACCGCTGTAGCAGCCGTAGGAATTTGTAATCAAATTTATACAATTTTCATATTATTGGTTTTTGGAATTTATAGCGGTGTTTCTATATTTATTGCCCAATATAATGGCGAAGAAAATATTTTAAATATCAAGAAAATGCTTGGAATCAGTATTGTCTTCAGTTTTTTCATCAGTTTGCTGTTTGGATTATTAGCGATAATTATACCAGATAAAATCTTATCAATATATACAAATGATCCGGCAGTTATAGAAACAGGTTCGGTTTATTTAAGACTCATCGGATTTAGTCTCATTTTTCTTTCAATCTATTTCTCTTATTCTATGGCGCTAAAAAGTATCGGAAATACCAGAATTCCGATGATAATTGGTGTTATTTCCATTCTGTTGAATACCGGTTTAAATTTTATATTAATTTTCGGTTTTTATTCCATTCCGGCATTGGGAGTAGCCGGTGCCGGAATAGCTACCTTAATTTCAAGAATTGTAGGATTTATTTTATTAATTGCAGTAATATATATCAAAAAATATGTCATAGCAGCTCATATTAAAGAAATTTTTTCTTTTCAAATTAAATTAGTAAAACAGTTTCTAAAGGTCGCT
>JAFGRV010000034.1 GCA_016934975.1 Spirochaetales bacterium
ATAATAACAACTATTAAAAAAAATAAGAAATATAAGATTCCTTTTAGTTTTAACTCCACAATCTTCCCGGCAAACATTGTACCATCATTACCGGAAGGTAATTTAAAACATGTAACAAAGCTCATTGACTTGGCGGAAAAATTAAAAGTACCAATAAATTTCCAACCTTACGCACCTGCAAATAATATTTTAAGAAAACAATTAGGCATTATTCTTTTAAAATCGGAATCAAAATATTTATTAAACACATTATCATACTGTAAATTGCTTATTGACGGTCATAATGGTGAATGCAGATTTAATATATTAAGTAAATCTCTTGATGTAAGCGGGAATGTTCTTCCGACAAAGATGAATGATTGTTATTTTTGTAAAGATTGCGGCAAATGCTATTATTCATGTGTCTGGGAGCCTGGGCTTTTAACTACCCGGTATTTTGGGATGAGCGTTTTTAGCTATCTATTTCGTAAAAATATTGCACAGTTATTAAGGAGGTCATTTTTACGTAAATATGAATAATTTACTTCGAACTAACAATAAAAAAATAATTTTGAGCTTATTAATTACTGTTATTCTTTGTATATGCCAGTGTAAAAACAATGAAGTAATCCATCCCGATGTAATTGACGGTCAATACGGTACGAAAGCATAGAGAAAGAATTAAGGAAAAGTTAAATATTATAAAAAAGGATGCGCTGGTTAAATATTTATTTGATTATGTTTACAAATAAGAATTACAGACTTTTGCTCTTTTTAAATTTGTTAATTATTGCCGTCCGGCAAATGATATGCTGATAGTGCCCGCGCAGGCACAATTGACATAAAGTCATTACAGAATCTTAGTTACTAATAGAAGATGAATATAAGAGAAAAGGATATGAAAGAGAGAACACTTTTGCTATATACCGAGCACCCCAAAGACGACAATCTGTTTCTATCCGACATGAGCTGTAGTTTGAATACCTCCTGTAATCTAAAACACTACAGCAAACATTAACACCATAATTACCACTTTCCTTGATTTTACCAATGAAATAGATTAAGATTTTAATTAACCATATTCTTTTTACTCTTCTTTTAGTATATTGAAGAGACGGGTGCAGTTTCAGGGAGGATTATTTTTTAAATGCTTCAATTGGTCTACAGGAATTATCGTATCGGAAATCAAAAACAGAATAAGAAGGCCGCAATAATCTCCTTTACCGAACCTGTCACAGCATCGAATGTAAAAGAATATAGAAGACAGCTTAAAGATGTGGTCGATAAAAATTATGATTCCTATATTTTTTATATTAAAAAACCCGAGCATATGAGTGCTCATGAATTACATATAATGGTCGCATTTTCGAATTCTTATACCGGGAAAACCGGTCTCCTGATAAAAGAAACCAGGACCGAATTATTTGACTCACTCCCGATGCATACGATTTTTGTTCTCGGGAGTGATATAAAAACTATCTTAATAAATTTGGAAAGAGCAGGGTAAAGTGACAATTGTATTGACTCTCCATAACAAGGAGCATCTCCGGATTGAACTCTATAGGTATACCGAAAAACATTTGGTTTTTCGGTATTTCCAATAGTAATGGTTTTCTATTTCTTTGTACCAGAAGGAAAAAAACGAAACTGACGACTTGTTTGGTGCGGAAAACCAATTAATTAGGAGTATATAATAGTAAATGGATGATATTGATGCATTAAAGGATGAATTCCTTATAGAAGCACGGGAACATGTAAACAGCGCGGAAAAAGATATCCTGGAAATTGAACAGGAGGAAACCTTAAATTCCGAGCTGATAAACAGGTTGTTCAGGGCGATTCATTCTATAAAAGGGGGGAGCAGTTTTTTAGAGCTGACCGCAGTTACGACATTATCCCATGGCATAGAGAACGTTATTGATTCAATACGAAACGGAAAACTCAAAACCGATTCGAATATCATCGAAGTGCTTCTCATCAGTGTGGATAAGCTTAAAAATCTATTAGATAATCCCGAGGCTGATCTTTCAATCCAAAGTGAGGTGAATTCTCTGAAACAGCTTGTTTTAAGTCCGATTATCCCGGGAACAAAACATAAAACAGAGGATGATCCTGACGTATCGGCAAAACCGGAAGATAATAAGAAACAGGAAAATAAGGTTGATGAAGTACTCCACCATAATTTTCATAACAAGTCCCTCCTTTCCCGGGCACTAAAAAAACAAAACAGCCCTTCCGATACCGGTACGGAAGAGCCGGTGACGATTAAAGAAAAAGATATTCGCCGCCTTATGAGGTCAGGGTATCATATTTATAAAATATCAATAGATCTCATACCTGAGTGTGATAAAAAAGGGAGGAGTCTTAAGAATTTATTTCATAACATAAAAATTCTCGGGACCATTCATACGAGCCGGATCGATAGAGCCTCCGCAGGGAATCTTGATTCGGAATCCAAAAATACACTCTTGTATCATTTTATTTTCTCTACGGTAATCGAAGACTGGGATATCCTGAGTAAAGGACTTGATATTACTCCCGTATCAATAACCAGGCTTTTATCTTCGGATTCCAGGGATCAGGAAACGAAGGAACATTCTTTATTTGAAAAACAACCCCTGAAAAAAGAAGGGGAGAATAACATGCCGGAACGTGGTGAGAAGAAAATACCGGCAGATCAAAAGAAAATGCCCCATCTTCCCCGTTTTAAAGATACGTCTGTTCCTGATACCTCTTTATTAAAAACATCACCCATCAAACCGTCTACGGAACTTTCTCCTGTCACCAAAGAAAAGGAAGTCGCCCTCCGGAAGGAATCCGTTGATACCTCAAGAAAATCTCCTGAAAATTCCAGTATAAGAATCAACCTCTCCCTGGTAGATAAATTGATGAACCTGGTCAGTGAGCTTGTTCTTGTCCGGAATCAAAATACCCAGGCGGTTGAATCGGGGACCATCTCCCAGATCCGGGCCGTGGCAAAAAAATTGAATGTTGTTACTTCGGAGCTCCAGGCGAGTATTATGCAGACCCGGATGCAGGAAGTCAATCTTGTATTTTCACGGTTTACCCGGCTTGTGCGTGATCTCGGAAAGAAATTAAATAAAGAGGTGGAGATAGAGATTCAGGGAAGACATGTTGAACTGGACAAAAATATTATCGAAGCCATAGGAGATCCCCTCACCCATATTATCAGGAATGCCGTGGATCACGGGATAGAGGACGCATCGGAGCGGGCCCGTCTTAATAAACCGATTATCGGAAAAATTAAACTTGCCGCCTTTCATGAAGCAGGTCATGTGAATATAAAAATTTCCGATGATGGCGGAGGGCTTGATCCCCAGCGTTTAAAGGCTTCGGCGATTCAGAAGGGTCTTATCACTGAAAATCAGGCAAAAACCATGACAACCCACGCGGTGTATAATCTTATATTTCGTCCGGGATTTTCAACTGCCTCCCAAATAACAGATGTCTCGGGACGTGGAGTAGGGATGGATGTGGTAAAATCCAACCTGGAGAAATTCGGTGCGGTCATCAATATATTTTCAAGACCCGGAGAAGGGACAACCTTCGAAATTAAACTCCCTCTTACTCTTGCCATTATCTCGGGACTGATTGTGAGAGTCTGTCGCCTGAACTTTGTTATTCCCCAATTTAATGTCGCGGAAATAGTCTGGTTATATGGTGACGACGGTTTTAAAAAAATTAAAACCGTGAATAAGCAGGAAGTGCTTTCCATCCGCGGGAGTTTAATTCCCGCGGTTCGTCTTTGCCGGATACTCGGGATAGATCCTGAAAATAATGAATCCTGTATCCGTGAAAAGGAAAGTAACTCCCATTTCCGTATCTCCTTTAAGAATTCTTTTTTTGTCATCGTTCTTAAATTGGGTAATATCCGCTATGGTCTTATTGTCGATGAGATAGTTGATACAAAAGAGATTGTTGTGAAGCCATTACATGAACAAATAAAAAAATGTATGGTCTATTCCGGGACAACTGTCCTCGGGGACGGGAATATTGCGATTATTTTAGACATTACGAATATCGCGCGCCTCGCCAACGTCAATATCAGACAGATAGAAGATCAGGAACATAAACCCAAAGTATCTTCCGAGGAAGAGCAATCGGTTCTTATCTTTAGTATCGGCGGGAGAGAACTTTTTTCCATACCGCTCTTTTTAATTCGTCATATTGAAAAATTACGTATTACCGATCTTATGAGCGCCCACAATAGAGAATATCATCATTACCAGGACCATATTGTTCCCCTTATCCGGCTGGAACGTGTTCTGGAACAAATAAACGGCAATTATTTAAGTGACATATATATTATCATCCTTAAAACCCAAAAGCCCATAGGTATCCTCGCCGCTCAGATCATCGATACCACAATGATGAAAAGTAGTTTTGATGTGGGAACCGTATCAAAGGACGGTATTCTCGGGAGTGTGGTGCAGAATAATGACCTGATTTTAATCCTCGACACATTTAAAATCATCGAGAAAGTAGAACCTCATTGGTTTAAAGAATCTTTTAAAAAGGAAAATAGTATACACAAAATTCTCGTATTGGAAGATACTCAATTTTATTCTTCTATTATAAAGTCTTATTTGAAAGGTTCGGGTATCGAAGTCATTCTTGCCCGGAACGGACGGGAGGGAATAGATATTGTTTCAAGTGAAAAGTTTGATCTTATTATATCGGATTTGGAGATGCCTAACGTGAACGGATTCGAGTTTGCCCGTTATATTAAAAGTAATCTTCAGTTGCGGAATATTCCTTTAGTCGCCTTATCCGGGGCATTCGAGGAAAAAGAGGGACGACAGAAGGCGATACAGGCAGGATTCGATTATTTTGTTACAAAGAAGAATAAAGATGAAATGTTTGATTCTTTGCAGAATATATTACACCTGTGAAATTATGGCAAGATTGATGATTTTGCACGTATTTTTCACAGGGATACTTAATTGGAGAAAACAGGTAAAGTAAGGTGAGTGTCATAAAACAGTTCGTATCATTTTATTGTGATGAAAAGCTTTATGGAATGGATATCCGTATTATCAGTGATGTAAGTCCTAACAGCGCGGATATTATGCCGGTTCCCTTAAGCGATCCTCATATACGCGGTCTTGTGAATATTCGCGGCCAGGTAATCCTTGTAATGGATATAGCAGTTATCCTTGGGAATCCCGAACGGCCGATAACGGGGAAATCACATATTGTTATCCTTAAAACGACATCCGCATTGTCACGTGTGACAGGACTCGATAAAGATATTGATATTTATGCCTTCGGCGATAAACCGGTGGGGTTTTTAATAGATATGATAGGTGATGTCATCGAAGTACAGGATACAAGTATAGAAAAATCGACAAACTATATCGAGAAAGAGAACATTGACTATATAAACGGTGTTGTAAAGTTAGCCGATGAATTGTTAATAATTGTTAACCCCCTGAAGATGTTATATCACGGGTTTGATAAGAATATATAGGTGATCCGTTGCTGTCCGGGTCTCTTGATACGTGCAAAAAAGGAATAATGATAAAACTTTCAGTTTTATCTTCCGATTTTGTTGTAGCGGTGTATGATAAAACTTTCAGTTTTATCTTCCGATTTTGTTGTAGA
>JAFGRV010000355.1 GCA_016934975.1 Spirochaetales bacterium
ATGTAAAAAAAAAAACAAAACAAAAAGCAATGATGCATTAGTCATCTCTAAAATGAGGTAGGTAAAAAATGATTAAAAACACACATTACAGAAAACGAAAGAAATTTTTATTAATTGTGATTCTTCTTTTTGCCATATGTGGAAATATGGTATTTTCAGAAGAAATCTACTATAGCTGCGGGGAGCCAAACAATACTGCGGATTCTATCATCCCATTAATTAAGATCAAAAATAATACCGGTTCCGGTATCACGTGGTCAGCACTGGAGATCCGGTATTATTTTACAAAGGATGATACAAGATCGTCTTACCGCTATATTTGTGAATCGACACCTGTGAATCAGGGATTGCAGCCATCAAGTGTCGTTGGGACAGTTGTCAATATAAGCGGGAATGATTATTATCTGCGTATTACCTTTACGAGTTCCGCGATGATACCGGCAAATCTGATAACTGCCGAAATCAAAAGTAAATTGTATATAGACGGATCGACTTTCAGAAACCAGAGTAATGATTATTCCTTTAATCCTTCGCTCTATTCTGCGGCCTGGAGCGGTATAACCCTCTACAAGAATGGAAATCTTGTCTGGGGAAACCCGCCTTCCGGAGCCACGGAAAATCCCACGCCTAATCCCACGGAAGCACCGACTGCCGTTCCGACAACAGCACCTACGGAAGCTCCGCTTATTACGGATGTGCCGACACCAGCGCCTACGGCAGCCCCGGCTGTCACGGACGTTCCTACACCGGCGCCAACTCCCGTCACTGTCACAGATCCCCCGCCAAATGGGGGCGGTTGCACCTGCGATGCAAGATGCAGTGCGGCAGAAAATATTACATCTCCTTATACAAAGAACGGGACCGGAGAATTTTGCTTTGTAGCAAGCTGTCTTGGCGACTATATTAACTCATGGAACCTTGCCGCCTTAGAGGTTAACGGTGTGAGTATTAAAAATATATGGATATCTTCAAATAATCTTCCGGCTAAAATTGACGGTGTGTATTATATTTACTACAAAAGTGATGTCGGCTGGGGTCATTTTGAAATAAGAGGGGAATGTTCCGTTCCGGCAGTGACAGATCCGCCTGCTACCGATCCCCCTGCGACAAACCCTCCTGATGTAACAATTGCTCCCACCGCAGCTCCTACCGAGATACCTGTCGGTGGTGATGAAAAAATATGGATAGAAGCGGAAAGCGGGGCTGTCTATGCTCCTCAGATATTAAAGAGTGACAGTTTTGCGGATAATTCTTCGAGTGACTGTGCATCACAGGAGATTTTTTTTGAAGTAAATGACGGAAGTAATTCCACGGGAAGTGCTCCTTCGAATGGTAATATGATTTATAATTTTACCGTTACTGAAGGTGGTGATTACCGGGTATGGGCCAGGGTAAAAACGCCTTCCACGAATGATGATTCCTTCTGGGTGAAAATGGATAGTAATTCCTGGACAAAATGGGATAATATCGGACCATTTACAACCTGGCAATGGGATATCGCGGGAGACTATTCGCTCTCAACCGGTTCCCACACCCTTACCTTTGCGTATTGTGAGGATGGAGCAAAATTCGACAAAATACTTATTACAAATGATTTTATCTATTCACCGACAGGATTCGGAGATCCGGAACCCGCGATCGGGGGAGGTGGTAATACGTATCATAGAAGTGATATGGTCGATCTCAATGGGAATCTTAAGGTAATCGGTACAAAGCTCTGTAACAAAAACGGTACGGTAATCCAATTGAAAGGATTAAATACACATGGTCCACAGTGGTACCCGATTGTTATAAATAATACCATTCCAAATCTTGCTCAAACATGGGGTATAGATATCATACGCGCGGCCATGTATGTGGAGGATTTTAAAAATGGTGATTTCTGGAACGGATATCTCGCGCATAAAGATGAGATGAAGCAAAAAATTAAGGAATATGTAAGTGACGCCATCGATGCGGGAATTTATGTTATTATCGACTGGCATATTCATAATAATCCGACTAACTTTACCCAGGACGCCAAAGATTTCTTTGCGGAAATGGCGCAAACCTACGGTTCTTATGCAAATGTCCTTTTTGAAATCTGTAATGAACCGGAATATACGGACTGGGGTATTGTTAAGGGTTATGCGGAGCAGTTGATACCCGTTATACGTTCCAATGATCCGGATGAGAACGAAAATATTATAATTGTCGGAACGCCGAGCTGGAGTCAGGACGTTAATGTGGCTGCAGATAATCCGATTACCGGCTATTCAAATATTATGTACGCACTTCATTTTTATGCAGCATCCCACCAGCAATCATATCGGGATAAGGTTTCATATGCATTAGGTAAAAATCTGCCGATTATTGCAACAGAGTGGAGTTCCTGCGATTATGATGTAAGTTATAATAATTTCAGTGAAGCAGATACCTGGGTCAGTTTTCTGAATACAAATAAAATTAGTTTTATTAATTGGTCTTTTTGTAACAGGGATGATGCGTCCTCGATACTCAAGCCCGGAGTCTCAATGGCAGGTCCCTGGACATCCTCTGATCTCACAGCGGCTGGTACATGGGTGAAGCAAAAGATTCAGGAATGATAATTTTTTAAAGAGTGCTTTAGCCGTAATATTTTTAATCGTTTTTAAAAATATTACGGTTTTTTTTTATTATATTTTTTCCAGGATTGATATTATTTCATAGAGAATTTCATCATCCCAGATACGTACCGCTTCCTGAAGCTTCTTAATGATTATGTTTTTATCTTTACCGACTAAGATAGTATTCAGGGTTGATGCAATAATACCTACTTCTTCGGGTTTAAAAATAGCATAGTTTTCTTTTAATTTTAGAATGATCTTTTCTAACTTTTCCTCGTTGCCCGGTTTCAATGTTATATCGAGTGTATGGTTTGAGGTATGGTCCGGGGTATGGTCTGAGGTTTCTTCTTTATCTCCGGATTCTTCATGTTCCGAGATAAGTTGCTGTATCCGTTGCATAAAAAGTGTATTATCAATAGGCTTTGACATATATTCATTACATCCCGCTTCAATATATTTTTCAGGATCGCCTTTTATTGCATGAGCAGTTACTGCGATAACATGGAGATCATTTAATTCTTTGTTTTCTCTTATCCAGGTAATAGTTTCCAAACCATCCATAACAGGCATCTGGATATCAAGGATGAGAATCGCATAATGGGATTTACTTAATAAATCGATCGCTTTTCTCCCGTTTGCCGCAATATCATATTTAACCTGTAAAATATCGAGAAGTTCACTGAAGAGAAGTTGATTCTCCGTATTATCTTCTGCAATTAAAATCTTTAATCCGGTAGTTTCTTCCGGTATTTTTTCGTCTTTTTGAGGAAGAGTTCTGTGTTCGTCATTCGTTATTTGTGATGCGAGTATATCTTCTTTTCTTATCGCCTGTAATGGTATTTCCACGGTAAAGGTGGATCCTTTTTGATATTCACTTTGGAGCGATATTTTACCACCCATAATTTCGGTTAATTTTTTTGCGATTGCAAGACCCAGTCCTGTGCCTCCGAATTCTCTTGTGGTCGATGCATCTGCCTGACTGAATGCTTCGAATATTGTCGTATGATTTTCTTTTTTTATACCGATTCCCGTGTCGGCTATGCTAAGATAAGCTTTTTCATCAACATATTGACAATCGATAGTAATGCTTCCTTCTTTTGTAAATTTAAAAGCATTTCCCAGGAGGTTTACGATAATCTGCTGCACTCGCTTTTCATCTCCGTAAACATATTCGGGAACTTCTTCACCTATGGAGAGGGTAAATTTAATATGTTTTTCAGTTGTTTTTACGGAAAACATATTAAAAAGGTTGGTGAGAAACACTTTTAACGAAAAAGGATTATTCACAAATTCAATCCTGCCATCCTCAATTTTTGAGAAATCAAGAATATCATTTATGAGGTTAAGGAGATGATTGCAGGATTTTTGGATGATTTCCAATTTACTCTTTCTGTTCTCGCTTTTCTCGGTTCGTAAGAGCAATTCGGTAAACCCGATAATTGCATTCATCGGGGTTCTTATTTCATGGCTTACATTCGCAAGGAATTCGTTTTTAATTTTGTTTGCCTGCTCTGCCGCTTCTTTTTCAACTTTCAGTTTTTTCCGTTCTTTTAATACTTTTAAAAGAATATCTCTTTCATCTGCAAGTCTGTCTCGTAAGGTTTTCATAATCAACTGGGAACGTATGCGGGCCCGCAGTTCCTGTGAATTGAAGGGCTTTGTAAGATAATCATCAGCGCCATGCTCGAAACCTTCAATTTTTTCTATAGTATCTGTTTTTGCGGAAAGCAGAATAACGGGAATATGTTGTAATGCAGTATTTCTCTTTACCATGTCTGCCAGCTGGTAGCCATTTATCTCAGGCATCATGACATCGGAAATAATGAGATCGGGTAAGTGAATAAGAGCACGTTCGTACCCTTCTTTACCATCTTTTGCCGTATAAATAGCATACTGTTCTTTGAGCAGATTTCTGATAAATAATCGTAAATCTTTATTATCTTCTACAAAAAGGATCTTTTTCTTGCCGTTAGGCAGTTCGTTCTGATTCTGCTCAGCTGCATCCTCCGACTCTTCGATATAATAATCATTTACCTTTTTAAATCCTTCGACATTGATATCCGTAAGATCTTCAATATCACTTTCATCTTCGGATTCCGCATAATCATAAGGAAGGCAGATGGTGAAGACGGATCCTTTTCCTTCTTCGCTCTTGACCTCGATTCTTCCGTCATGAAGTTCGATTATTTCTTTTGTAAAAGCCAATCCGATTCCGGTACCGCCGTACTTTCTTGAAATTGATCCGTCTACCTGGGTGAAACGTTCAAAAATAAGATCCCGTTTATCTTCCGGGATACCTATTCCGGAGTCGATGACGGAGATATAATATTCCTTGTCATTGCTGGTAATTTCAATTTTTATGAGCCCGCCTTTCGGAGTAAATTTAAGGGCATTTGAAACAAGATTAAAAAAGGCTTTTTCTATAAGGCCCCGGTCAATACTTGATACGACAATTTTCTTGGATTTGTCATGAAATTCAGCCGAGAGGCCTTTGCTGTTGGCAGTAGATTCTATTGAATTAACATAGAGTTTTATGAGCTCGGTAATATTGGTCCGTTTTTTATTCAGGGTCATTTTACCCGCTTCAATTTTGGAAAAATCAAGAAGATTACTGATAAGGAAAAGAAGGCGCGTGCCGTTTGCGAGCATCGCCTGAAAAATCTGTGAATTTTTATCTATCGTATCACCGAAATCCCCTTTAATAACCGATTCAATGGGACCAAGAAGCAGAGTTAAAGGGGTGCGGAATTCATGAGAAATATTCATAAAAAATTCAGTCTTCGCACTGTCCAGCTCTTTGAGTTTTGTATATGCTTTCTGAAGTTCTTTATGAATATAAATATTGTGAAGACAGTCTGTAAATTGATGTTTTAACAGATTAATCACAAGGGGGTTGATTTTTTCCATTTCTATACAGATAAAACCATAATGTTCTTTTTGAAAAACGAGCTCGCTGAATACGATAGTGCGGCGTTTTTCATTAAAAAATTCATCTCCCGGAATTAATTTTTTGGAAGAAAATATTTTATTATTTTCGTCCGCGAGAATTCTTTTCTCGTTATGATAAGCAAAAAACGGGCTGGAGAGGGGGGGAGGGATTATTTCATCTTCAATAAAAATGGGATTTCCGTCTTTATAAAAATACATATAACATGTTGATATGGCGAGTTTTCGAAGGAGGAGCTCTGTTTGCGATCGAATCACATTTAAATCAAGGGCATTCATGATATACGTGGAAAATTCTGTAATGAACCCCACATTAAAACCTAATTGCGTTGAATCGTATTTTTGAATATCTTCTTTTATCCGTGAATACCTGTAATATTTATGTTCATCATCCTCTTTATTGGTTTCTTTGTGTTTATGTCCTTTTGCCGGAGAGCATCCACAGGATTGCCGTATTACTGCACGGGAAGAAAGAATAACTTTCTCTTTTACTTTTTCGCCATTAATAAGGGCAATAACCATTTCCAGGCTTTTTTGAACCTGGGCGTCTATGGGCTGCTGAACCGTAGAAATCGGGGTTTCTATATCTTTTACTGCTTTTATATTATCAAAGCCTCCCAGAGCGATCTTGCCGGGAACTTTGATTTTTCTGGTCTGTAATTCCGAATATGCTCCCAAAATCATATCATCATTTGCCGCTATAATTGCATCCATGGATATTTTTCGCTCATCCAGGAATTCACACACCGCTTTTTGCCCGGAATGGAACCCGAAATCACCCTGAAAAATAAGCTCTTCCCTTAAGGGTATATTAAATTTGTCCAGGACTTCTTTGTAGGCTGAAAAACGGGACTCTGCTTCCCTGTTATTTTCCGTTCCTTTTATAAAAGCGATATCTTTATAGGCGTGATCCTTGACAAAGTGTTCGATAAGTTCTCTCATTCCTTGTTGATTATCGATGAGTACGGATGGTATCCCGTTAAAATATTCCGAAAGGGAGACAATAGGAATGTCACCAAAATAATTGCAGAGGGATTCCAATTCTTTCAAATCGAAATAGCCCCGCATTGATCCTGATGATATAACGATTCCATCGATATTTTCTTTACCGGCAAATTCAAAGGTCTTTATGTATTCTTTTTGATTTGAGATACTTGTTAAGAACATAAATGGTGAAAAGATTATAAGATTTGCATCAACTTCTGCCGCTCTTTGATTTACAGAGAACCACTGTATCTCAAAATATTCGCCGAGGAGATTCGGTATAAGAAATCCAATCGTTGGTCGATCCTTATTTTTCATTTTTTGCCAGCCTTTATCTTACGATAAGTACTCTGATTATTCAATAGGAAGTCTGCAAAAACTTATAGTCGAATGTGCTCAATAATGCAAATTTCTCATTTTACCTATAGCTTGCAGGGAGAAATGAGATGCGTTGTCAGCTGCAGCTGACTTCCAATTGTACGTATAAGGTGTATTGTCAGCTGTAGCTGACTTCCAATTGTACGTATAAGGTGTATTGTCAGCTGTAGC
>JAFGRV010000356.1 GCA_016934975.1 Spirochaetales bacterium
GTTGTTTTATTCATCGGTTTATCATTTCCTTTTACTACTTTAAGGAAAGGAATAGAACAAACGTTGTGGTAAAAGGAAAAGACAAACTCAGAAACGGTTGATTATAGTATATAAAATTGATAATATGTTTTTAAATAGATATGAAAAGCGCCCATAATAACAACATCTTTTTAGTTACCAATAATCTCGGTGATTTTACATCCTCTTTAGAGAAGAAAATACACAATTTTAATCATGCTTCTTCTTCTTTTGACCTTTTTCAAAGAAACATGGGAAGTCTGGGAAAACGTAAACAGGATAAATATATCTTTACTAATGATCTTATTATTATCGATAAGGAATTTTACGATACATCAATTACAAAAAGTATGAAACAGGAATTCCTGGAGAGACTCAAGATAGAGTATCCCCATTTTCTTTTTATCGTGAAAACGAAAAAAGATAAAAGAAACCTGAATCTTGATTATTACGAGGATGATTTTCATTATTATGTATCCGAGGAAGAAAAAAAAACAAAAATCCTGAATATAAATGATTTATTTTTAGATTTGGTTTTTAAGTGTATGGTGAATCGAAGGAGCGTTCACTATTATATCGTGAACTCTTTTGAAAACATAATTGAGTCTGTCATCATCTCTAACCAGAAAAAAAAGATTGAATCGGTATATAGAGACCTTGAAGCGACAAGTAAAATTGATGTTCTGACCAATGTGCTGAACAGAAGGGCATTCTTTGAAGCAATGGAACTGGAAAAAAAACGGACGGAAAGAGCACATAATCGATTATCCGAAACTCCTGAAATTAAGATCGGCGTCGGGATTGTCACAAAATTCTACGGAAGATTTTGTTGTGTCATGATAGATATTGATAATTTTAAAAGAATAAACGACTCCTACGGACATATTAACGGAGATAAAGTCCTGAAAGCACTTGGAAGACTCTTTAATTCTCACTCCCTCTTCAGAGACGATGATATTATCGGAAGATACGGCGGCGAGGAATTTGTCATCATCCTCCCCGAAACAAATATCGAATACGCGAAAATACCGGCGGAGCGGTTCAGACGCGCGGTAAAAGCCATTGAATTTGAATCCGATAAAGGTACTTTCAGCATATCCGTCAGTATCGGTATCTCCGAATATCAGAGAAATGACAAAAATTGCGAGGATATCATAAAAAGAGCAGACGAAGCCTTGCTTGCCGCAAAAGCCGGAGGTAAAGACAGGATCATATGCTATCAGGACATTTCATAAAAAGAATAAACCTAAGGTATTGCATATACTTTTCTTTTTTTGTAGGTTATACACAACTTTAGGAAAAAACCATCTGCAAAATCCGTTCCGTGTACTGCGGTGGTTTCTTTTGACAGTAAATATGTCATTTCCTGTCATTACATAAAGTGTACTTAATGATTCATAGCAACAGGTAATGACAAATTTATTAACCTTGAAGAGACAGACAATGTAATTTATTGTCTCTATACGACACACAAACCAAGTGGCAAAGAACAAGTGCCATTTATTATATTAAAAACACACATTACAGAAAGGAGTAAGTATAATGGCAAAACATAAATTCCAATCAGAAGTAAATCAATTACTTCATCTTATTATTCACTCACTTTATTCGCATAAAGAAATATTTTTAAGAGAACTTGTCTCTAATTCATCTGACGCCCTGGATAAACTGAAATTCCTTACCATCACAGATGAAAATTTTAAAAATATTCCTTTTACATTTAAAATTGATGTTGAATTCAGCGAGGAAGACCCCAAAACCATCACAATTACCGATACGGGAATCGGTATGAACGAAGAGGATCTTGTTCAAAATCTCGGGACCATCGCGAAGTCCGGAACAAAAAGCTTTCTTGAAAATATCTCGGGAGATCTAAAAAAAGATTCAAACCTCATCGGTCAATTCGGGGTGGGTTTTTATTCGGCTTTTATGGTAGCAGATAAAATTGAGGTAATTTCCAGAAAAGCGGGAGAGGAAAATGCCTTTAAATGGACGAGTGACGGAAAGGGTGAGTATGATATCGAGCCCGCGGAACTTGATCATAGCGGAACCAAAATAATCCTTCATTTAAATGAAGAAGGACAGGAATACGCGAACCGCTGGCAGATAGAGAGTACCATTAAAAAATATTCAAATCACATTCCTTTTCCTATCTTCCTCCATTATGTAGAGACAAAACATGAAGAAGATGATAAGAAGGAAAAAAAGGAAATAAAAGAGAACAAAGTCGAACAAATCAATTCGGCATCAGCCTTATGGAAAAAACCCAAATCCGAATTGGAAGAAAAAGACTATATCGAATTCTATAAAACGATTTCCCACGATTATGACGAACCTTTCCATTATGTCCATACTCACGCGGAAGGGGCGCTTCAATACAGCACACTCTTTTATTTTCCCAAAAAAGCACCCTTCGATTTATTCAGGGTCGACTTTAAACCGGGAGTAAAACTCTACGTAAAACGTGTCTTTATTACCGACAGCGATAAAGAACTTCTCCCCTCGTACCTTCGGTTTGTCCGGGGAGTAATCGATACGGAAGATCTGCCCCTTAATGTCAGCAGGGAAATCTTGCAGAAAAACAGAATTATGCTCAATATCCGTGCCGCATCAATTAAAAAAATACTCTCCGAAATCGGAAAACTTTCCGCCGATAAAGAAAAATATACGGAATTCTATAATGAATTTAAAAAACCCCTCAAAGAAGGTCTTTACGAAGACCATGAAAATAAAGACAAGCTCATCGAACTTGTCATGTTTAAATCCACAAAAGAAGACGGATATGTGACCCTGGCCGAATACAAACAACGGATGCAGCCCGATCAGAAAATCATTTATTATATTACCGGAGAAAAAGAGACCAATCTGCGCAATTCACCCCTCCTGGAAGTGTACAAGAAGAAAGATATCGAAGTTCTTATCATGGATGATGAGATTGATGAAATTATCATCCCGACCGTGGGAAAATACAAGGACCTTGAATTTAAATCGGTGAACAGGGCAGATGCGACCAAAGATATCGAAACAGAGAAAGACAAGGAAAAGAAAAAGGAACTGGATCCCCTTGTAAAGAAGATTAAGAAAGTTCTTAAAGATGATGTGAAGGATGTAAAGGTGAGCTCCAGGTTAAGTGATTCCCCCTCATGTGTCGTCGCGGATGATCAGGATCCCACAATCCAGTTTCAGCACATTATGAAAGCAATGGGACAAAACAGTATGTCCGATTTCAAGCCGATCCTGGAAATCAATCCGGAACATGAAATTATTAAGAAACTTATGGATATAGAAGATACGGCGACCATCGAAGATGTAAGCAGGCTGCTCCTTGAACAGGCAATTCTTATGGAAGGAGTCGAATTGAAAAATCCTTCGGAGTTTGTCAAACGCCTTAACCGTGTCATGGGAAAGGCCATTTAATCATCCTTGGAACGGGATAAGTGGAGCGCAATCATCCATACATTACGGGCCGCTCTCCGTAAAAAGGCGATTCCGTCGGTGTCGCAGGTTGCTTATGAAAATCCGTCGCCTTACAGGGTCCTGATATCGACAATGCTTTCATTGAGGACAAAAGACGAGGTCACCTTAAAGGCGTCGGAAAGATTATTACAACAGGCACCCACACCGGAGAAGTTGTCGCGGCTTACGGAAGAGGAAATACAAAAGCTTATTTATCCTGTGGGATTTTATAAAAATAAAGCACGGCATCTAAAACAGATCGCCGTGATTCTTATCGAACACTATCATTCAAACATACCAAACACCCCGGAAGCGCTTCTCGCGTTTCCCGGGGTGGGCCGTAAAACGATGAATCTCGTACTGAATCTCGGATTTAATATTCCCGCGATCTGCGTCGACACCCATGTTCACAGGGTATCCAACAGGACCGGTTGGGTAACAACAAAAAACCCGGAGCAGACAGAATTTGCCCTTATGGAAATTTTACCCAAAAAATACTGGATCGAGATAAATGAACTCCTGGTAAAATTCGGGCAGCACATTTGTACACCAATGAGTCCCTGGTGTTCCAAATGCCCCCTTTATGAGGAATGCGAACGTGCCAGTGTCGGACGGTCGAGGTAAGAAAATGAAGCATTACAACCCATTCCGTATAGTCGTCATTAATTCACCGGTCGCCGTATCACCGCTTAATTCCCAAGCCATGGCACCCCCGAGGCCCAGATTCTTCACATACGCCATTTTGTGCATGATAACTTCCGGGGTGTCAAAACTCCAGAAAGTATTTCCATCATAGCACCATGATGCCCGGGCCGCAGGATCGGAATATAATGGCAGATTTTTTGCGATAATACTCTTGTACTCATCCATCCCCTGTTCCCAGGTTCCCCGGGCGGGATTAGAAGCAGGCTGATATAAACCGTTGTTCTGATTTATGACTCCTTCCCAGCCCCGGCCGTAAAAAGGAATCCCGAGATTCAATTTCCCCGGGGGAACCCCTCCGGAAGTACTTCCGGTGAGATAAAGCTGCACCGTGTAATCGGAATATAAATTCCTCGCGGCACCGGTTGAGGGATCCTCCGGGTTGCCATACAAGGGAGACATATGATTTGTCGGTCCCCGGGAATCCCACCCGCCATGATAATCATAGGTCATAAGGTTTATCCAATCCAGAGACTCATGTATCTGACCGAGTTCAAGATCGTCGATCATACTTTCCCCGCCGGGGCCGGCGATTGTTAATAATAACGAGGGATCAATCTGACTCAGCTGCCTGCGGAATTCCTGCAAGAGTAAGGTAAAATTACGGACATCTTCCGGGCCGTAAGGATTGTTGTTCCCGGGATTATTCGGGTACTCCCAGTCGATATCAATCCCGTCAAAAACTCCCGCACCTGCTGCCGGGCCGCCGGCATAACTGTCTACCGGGAGGTTTCCTCTGATATATATATCTATGCAGCTCTGAGCCGTCTTCACCCTGTTCGCTTCGGTAAGGGCCGCTTCATGAAACCCGCCGGACCATGTCCACCCCCCCAGGGAGATAAGCACCTTGAGGTGAGGATACAGGGCTTTCAATTTTTTAAGCTGATTAAAATTTCCCCGCAGGGGCTGATCCCAGAGATCCGCGACACCGTCGACACTCTGTTCGGCTGTGTAGGACTTTTGATAATCCGCATAGGCATCCATCACCCCGGACTGATTCACCATCACGCATTCACAATCCACAATATTCCCGAAGGCATAATTAATAACCGTAAGTTTTTCCGCGGACCCGTTTTCTATGAGATTTTTCACATGAAAATTTCTGTCATAAACCCCCCACTGGGTAAAATACCCCACAACCTGATAATTCCCCGGGTTTCCGGGTGTTTCCGCAGGAGTCGCTGTCGGCTGTGGGGTGACATCAGTTCCGGGAAACTCCGAAATTAGACCCACATAATACTGTGCTATTAAAAGGGCGTCCACGATATCGACCGCACTATCCCCATTCACATCGGCATACGTTGGATTAAAACTGACAGGATTCAATCCCACATAAAATTGGGCGACTAAAAGGGCATCCACAATATCGATTGTCCCATCAACATTAACATCACCAAGGTCTTGTCCGGTGACAGAAATAATTGTCATGACACATAAAACAAAAACAATACTGTATTTTTTCATATCCTGCTCCTCATTATTTTTAAATTCATAAACTCATTACGCCATGTTGACAGCCGTAAAAAAGCAAATTTACTCTTCGGATTTTTGTTATTGGTTTATTATAGCATAGATCTTGTTTGTGTGCTTATTTATTTATATAAGAAAGCAGGTGCGATCGAGCGCGAATAGGCATAAAATTAACGGTTGAGTATATATGATTAATTCGTTATTGTTACAGCAAAATATCCTTTTTTCTGTACACGATAAAAGAGATGACAACCAGGATGGTTGAGATGCCGAGAAAATAGAGAACCCGCCGCCAATCAAGCATATACTCCGGATTCTGAACATTGATATCCACAAATTTAAAAGGACTTATATAACCGATAAAATCAGCCTGGGGGGTTATTTTGGAAACGGCATCAATGATATAGCTTCCGAACACGATCCCCATACAAATGCCGGTGACTGTTCTTCCCCTTTTTACTAGGAGAGAGATTAAAAGCCCGATTGACCCCATCAGGAACATGAGTAAAAAGTAATACAGGTTGATAATAAGATAGATATCAATACGGTAATATATAAAGATTTCATGCATCTTTTTCTTATCCAGGGAAAATTCAGCTATAAAGCGATTAAATCCCGGTTCATCTGTCCGGAATCGTTGGAGAAACATTCCGGGGTCTTTGTTAAAAAGTTCGATATATCTCCGGGGATCATTTCTTATTTCTTCTTTCAGGGCTGCCAGTTCGTTTTCCGTCTTTGCCAGTTCTTTCATGAAATTTTCCTGTTCTTCCGGGGGAATATTAAAGAGTTTCATATATTTTTCCGGTTCTTGCCGCACAGACGCGAGAAGTCCTTCCGGATCATCTGCGGCCCGGTCCATAAGATCTTCTATGACATTCATATCCAGGTTTTGCTCTTCCAGTACATCCGGGTTTTTTTCAAGCTCACCAGCCGCGTCCTGCAACATAGATTGAATAATCATGTCTTCCGTCAGATCAAAGGAATCCCGGAATTTTTCCGGGTTCTTTTCAAAGGCCGATGCTATCTCTTTTTTTGTATTATCCTTGAGATACATAAATGTTGAATCTTTCGGTTTGAATGATTCCAGAGCGATGAGTCCTGAAAAAAGGAATATCAGGCAAAGGATAACCAGTTGTGTCAAAAAGGCGAGAAATTTACTTGTGATTACTTCCGTCCGGGTTACGGGTCTGGTGAGCAGAAATTCGGCTGTTTTCTCATTTTCTTCTTTCGAGAGTATGCTGACGGCACACAGAATAGAAAAAATAGACCCCATTAAAAGAGCATAAATCGAATTATATGCCACGTAAAAACCGAGGAGACTCGTAAGACTCTCGATATTAACCCCGAAAACGGACATGAGAGATTTCATCATGGGATTTTCAAAAAGCGCGCCCACATACTCTAGCAGATTGTTCTGGGTGAGAACCGGATAAAAAGCCATGGCAAGGAAAATAATGCCGCTTAATGTAACAGACCAGAGAAAAAGAGAGACCCTGCTTCTTTTAAGTTCTTTTACATATATATTCAGATTCATTCTTCATTCCCGTCTTCATAATAATGCATAAATATTTCTTCCAGTTCCGGTTCTTCTATGACAAGATCTGTCATGGGAAGTCCGGCGAGAAGCGTCACAAGTTCATTCGGTGAACCGGCAAACATAAATTGGATGGAGTTATCGGTAGTTTTAAGAGAGACAATACCGGATGTATTAAAAATATTTGTTTTTATTATTGAATCGATGGTACTTTTTGATTCGATAGAAATCCGCACTTTTTTAAGCTGTTTTTTTCTTAATGTCTCGATATCTTCCACGTTTATGATTTCGCCGGCCTTTATAATCGCCACACGCTTACACAATTTCTGGACTTCGCTTAACGTATGGGAGGAAAAGAAAATCGTGGTACCCTTTTTATTCTCATCTGACAACACTTCAAAAAATCTGGCCTGCATGAGGGGATCAAGCCCGGTTGTCGGTTCATCGAGGATAAGCAATTCCGGTCCGTGAATGAGGCTTTGGAGAATGGATATCTTTTTTTTATTCCCGAGAGAGAGATCATATATTTTTTTTGACAAATCCACATTAAAGAGTTGAGCAAGTTCCCGTATCTTATCAGCACAATCGACCTTATAAAATCCGGCGGAATATTCAAGAAGTTCCAGGGTGTTCATGGTACCATAGTAGTTCACTTCCGAGGGCATAAACCCGATCTTCTTTTTGATCTCACGGCTCTCTTTCACCATATCCATCCCGAAAATGCTCCCCTTTCCTCTCGTGGGATACATCAGCCCCAGGAGGGTCCTGATGGTTGTCGATTTCCCCGCACCGTTCGGACCTATAAATCCGAAAATTTCCCCCTTCCGGATGGAAAGATTCACATTCTCGATCCCCCTCACCTTCCCGTAATATTTGGTAAGGTTCAGAGTCTCAATAACCGGTTTGTCTTTATTCATGTTCCTCCCCGGGTCTTGTATTTATAAGCTGAAAATTATTTTTTCTCGATGAATTTATTAACAAAGCTGACATCTTCTTCCAATTGGGCGATTCTGTCATTTTTATCATTCACCAGGGATTCCAGGATTGCGACCTTTTTTTCCAATTCCGCAACCTTGGTGATTGTTGCATTATCCAGTGTTTTTCTTCTTTTTGTTAAAAAATCAAAACCCGCGGCAAAAAGAGTCATTAACACAAGTCCGCCGACAATAATAAAAGCTATTCCCATTTATATTCTCCTTACACCTTGAATACTGAAAGGTTTGTTTATATATTAACCGAACCTCATTTTATACAATAATCTTACAAAATGCAAGTAAAACAACGAAACAACAGCAATCGCTGTCGAATTATTAAAAAAGATTTACATTACAAAAAAATATAGTTTGGATTCATTGGATAATCCCGATAAAATCATTTATAATGGTAATAATGTGGCTATTTGGAACTTTATACAAATTTCAGTTTGTATAATATTTGATTTCTGTTCCCGGGAGGGAGCGGCAATATTATTTGGATAAAGAATTTACCGGATAAACAGCAGAAACCGGGCAGAATATCTTTAGCTTCAATAGTTCCGGAGCACTTAGCGTTCTTGTATTCATGGGATTTAAGGATTTTGTTTATAACAATCCCCGGGCCGGAACAAGCTTTTTTTCCAAATTTTTTAAGAAGGAGTAATGATGGTCGTGAAGTAATCGCAAATGACTATTTTTTCCCAACTTAAGTTTTAACAAGGAGTTCGATTATAAACGTTATAAGAGGTGACAATGTGAAATCACTGCTATTCAGGAGCCTGATCTTCAAAATCGGATTCATCATCATAATTATTGAGATTGTCCTTCTCACCGCCGCCGGGGTCTACTACACCCGGCAGTTCAACGAAGAAGTGGACGCACGGGTTTATAACCGGACCGCGCATCCAGGCAAACTTATAGCCAAGGGAATGTTGGGTTATGAAGTAGTGAAGAACCGGGAGGATATGATAGATTTGGCAGGGGACGACATCGCCGAAGCCATGATAATCGCGGCCTCAGGGGAAATCTTTTACTCCCTGCATACTGAACATGAGGGCAGGGATATATCCCAATTAACCGGTTTTTCTCCGGAATGGTTCTCTCCTTCCGTATCAGAGAGCTTTATCCACAGAGAAACAGAGAAAGGCGACAACTATGTGATTAGCATCACACCAATTTTTGCAGACAAAACAAAAACACCCGATTACTTTTTCTATCTTAAGGTATTCACCAATCACGCGGCGCGGGAGAAACAAAATATTTCAAATATATACCTCATTGGAACGCTCATCTGTGTTATTCTTACTTTCTTAAGTATTCTTCTCTCTTTCAGGGTCATAATTTTCAGGAGATTAGCCGCCACTCTCGATGGACTCAGGCGATTTGAAAATGGTGATCTTAATGCCAGGATTATACCTGTGACTTCACACGACGAGATTACTATTCTCCAACATCGCGTGAATTCTATGGCAGCCAAGCTGCAGGAGACTGTCGGCAACCTGGGAAAAGAAATCACCGAACGAGAGAAATCTGAAAAGCGGATAACCCATCTTAATACAGTGCTCCATACCATTAGAAATATTAACCAGCTCATTGTCCAGGAGAGGGACCGTGATATTTTGCTGCCCAATGCCTGTAAATTACTAATACAAACCCGCGGATATTACCTTGCTCAAATCGCGCTCTTTAATGATAACGGGGACTTAGTAATAACCGCGGGAGCCGATAAAAAAAACAATCAGGTAACTTTACGGGAATTATATGGCGATACAATAACAGAGTTCTTTAAAAAGGCATTATCACTTCCGAAAGCATTGGTTTTAGATACTCTCATTGCACCACAGGATACGAGTCACCACAAAGAAAAAAACACCGAACAAGGGAATATTGTTATCCGGTTAGTACAAGGGGATTATGTATACGGCCTGCTTATTATCGGAATACAAGATATCCGCAAATTAAATGAAGAGGAATCCAGTCTACTGGAAGAGATCGCCAATGATATAGCTTATGCTCTTTATTCTTTGGAGATCGAAGAAAAACGAAGACAGACAGAAATAGAATTACAGAAACATCACAACCAACTCGAAAAACTGGTAACCGAACGCACGGCTGCATTGGAAAAAATTAATAAAGACCTGGGGCTGGAGATTAATGAAAGAAAAAAGACAGAAAAAAAAGTGTTACTTCTAAATCTTGAACAGCAGACAATACTTGACTCTGTCCCCACGCAGATATGGTACAAAGACTTAAATAACCGCTTTCTCCGGGTGAATAAAATGGGAGCAGAGTCGGTAAAAATGAAAGCGGAAGATATAGAAGGGAAAGGTGCCGAAGAAATTTTCCCCGAAAAGGCGGCCCATAATTACCAGGACGATATGGAAGTAATAAAATCGGGCAAGCCCAAATTAGGTATTATTGAAACCGTGCGCTCCGCCTCCGGAGAACTACTATGGGTACAAACCGATAAAGTACCATATCCGGATGATAAAGGAAAAATGATTGGCCTGATCGTTTTTGTCACCGATATCACAAAACTCAAACAGGCGGAGATTTCGATTAAGAAATACGCGGAACAGTTGGAAGCGGCAAATAAGGAACTCCAGGCTTTCAGTTATTCCGTATCCCATGACCTGCGGGCTCCACTCCGGGCTATTATGGGCTTTTCCAATATCCTGCTGGAAGATTGCTCGGACAAACTTGATTCCGAAGGACTTAGACATCTCAATATAATTCGTTCGGAAGTGAGCCGGATGGGGGTCCTGATTGATGATATTCTCTCCTTGTCCCGTCTGGGCCGGCAGGAGATGAAACGCATGTCTATTGATATGCATGATTTAGCCATGACTGTGTTCAGAGAAATTAAGGCAGCCAATACGGAGCGCAAACTGGAATTAAAGATGGAGGAACTCCCGCGCGCGAAAGGTGATAAAAATCTACTGAGGCAGGTCTTTGTGAACCTTATTTCCAATGCTGTAAAATTCACCAAATCCAGGGAAACAGGGAAAATTGAAATCGGCAGCAGGCAGGACGAAACCGGGATTATTTATTATGTAAGAGACAATGGCGTTGGATTCGATATGAAGTACCTGAACAAGCTATTCGGTGTATTTCAACGGCTCCATTCTGTTGAGGAGTTTGAGGGGACGGGTATCGGGCTTGCTATTGTGAAACGAATCATTACGCGCCATGGTGGAAGTGTACGGGCGGAAGGCAAATTAAACGAGGGAGCGGCTTTTTATTTCACACTTCCTATAGGTAACAGATAGCAGCAATCGTCCAAAGTGTTACTATACTGACAATGTTATAAAACAAGGAGTATCGTATGATTGAAAATAATAACATAGTAGAAATCCTGCTGGTAGAGGATAACCCGCAGGATGTCGAGCTCACCCTCCGGGCGCTTAAAAAACAGAACCTGGCAAACCATGTACAAGTAGTAAACGACGGGGCAGAGGCCCTGGAGTTTATCTTTGCAACAGGCAGGTTTAAAGAAAGGAATATGGAAAATCTGCCCAGGGTAATCTTTCTCGACCTGAAACTCCCGAAGGTTGACGGCCTGGAAGTACTCCGGGAGGTGAAAGCCAATGAGATAACTAAAATAATTCCTGTTGTTGTTATGACATCTTCACAGGAGGAAATGGATATGGTGAAAAGCTATAAGCTTGGTGTGAACAGTTATATTGTTAAACCGGTGGATTTTAAAAAATTCATTAAATCCGTCGCCGACCTGGGATTATACTGGCTCCTTTTAAATAAGGCACCATATTAATTGGGGGAGAATCCGATGAGTATTCCGATTAATGTATTAGTCCTGGAGGACTCAATATCAGATTACGAGCTTTTGATTCGTGAACTTAGCCAAGGCGGGTTTGATCCCGTATCCCAAAGGGTGGATTCCGCCCGGAGCTTGAAAGACGCGCTTGTAAATAACAAATGGGACATTATTATCTCGGACTTTTCGATGCCCCAGTTTAACGCCCTGGATGCCCTCACGATCATTAATGAACTGAACCTTGACATTCCTTTTATTGTCAGCTCCGGTACTATTGGTGAGGAAGTGGCGGTAGAGACAATGAAAGCCGGTGCCAAGGATTATTTCCTAAAAAATAATTTAAATATGCTCTGTCCGGCAATCAAACGGGAAATGCGTGAAGCTAAAAGAAGAAGAGAGCACAAGGCAACCGGGAAAAAGCTTGCCGAGTCGGAGAGGCGGTACCGGCGGCTTTTTGAATCGGCAAAAGATGGTATTTTAATCCTCGATGCTGCGACAGGAAAAATTATTGATGTAAATCCATTTCTTACCGAGTTATTGGATTATTCCCATGATGAATGTTTAAATAAAAATATATGGGAACTGGGATTGTTCAAGGATATTATAAAAAATCGAACTAATTTCGCGGAATTAAAAGCCAAGAAATACATCCGTTATGAAAACCTGCCCCTGGAAACCAGGAGCGGCCAGCATATCGAGGTGGAGTTTGTCAGCAATGTTTATGAGGTAAATGGAAATGACGTAATTCAGTGCAATATCAGGGACAACACCCAACGAATACGAGGGGAAGAACAAAACCGGCTCTCCCGTGAGGTGCTGGAACTCCTTAACACCCGGGAGGATAGCTCTCATTTGATACGTGATATTCTACTAATCATCAAGAATAATACAGGATTTGAGGCCCTGGGTATCCGGCTGCAGGAAGGAAATGATTTTCCGTATTACGAGACCAATGGCTTTAGCGATGATTTTGTAAAAACCGAACGATCCTTATGCCGGAAAAATAAAGCAGGGGAAATTGTACTTGATGAAAAAGGCAACCCCTTTCTCGAATGCCTGTGCGGAAATGTTATTTGCGGCAGGTTCGATCCATCCCAACCCTATTATACCGCAAACGGGACCTTTTGGACAAACAGTACCACCAAACTTCTTACCACGACTACCGAAAAGGACCGTCTTACCGGGACGAGGAACCGCTGTAATGGTGAAGGGTATGAATCGGTCGCTCTGATTCCGTTACGGGCAAAGGACAAGATCATTGGACTTCTGCAGATCAATGATTCGAGACCGAATTGTTTTACAGAGGAAATGATTATTTTTTTTGAAGGGATCGGGGCAAGTGTCGGCATTGCCCTGGCCCGCAAACAAACAGATCTCGCGCTCCGGGAGAGCGAGGAACGGTTCCGTGAGCTTTTCACCCAAATAAACAGCGGTATTGCTGTGTACGAAGCGGTAGATAATGGTAAGGATTTTGTCTTCCTCGATTTTAACGCGACAGGTGAAAAGATAGACAAGAGAGCACGAGACCATGTTATTGGGCGAAAAGTAACGGACGTATATCCCGGAATAGAAGAATCCGGATTACTGGATATTTTACAGAGTGTATGGAAAACAGGGATCCCCGAATATCAACCTAATTCATTTTATAAAGACGACCGTGTTTCCGGATGGCGTGAAAATCGCGTATTTAAATTACCATCCGGAAAAATAGTCGCGGTTTTTGATGATATTTCCGAGCGCAAGCAACTTGAAGAACAACTGCGGCAGGCGGTTAAAATGAAGGCAATCGGACAGCTTGCCGGCGGAATAGCTCATGATTTCAATAATGCCCTGACCCCGCTCCTGACGATCTGTGATATTCTGTTGTCACAACTTGATCCGGAACTCCCGATACATGAAGATATCAAGGAAATACAGGATTGCGGACAGAGATGTGCCGATCTAACAAGGCAGCTCCTGGCATTCGGGAGACGCCAGCCCATGAAATTTATTATCCTGAACTTGAACGATATTATCGTCACTATGGATAAAATGCTTTCCCGGGTGATCGGTGAAGATATTAATCTCATTAAACACCTTAATCCAAACCTTGGAAACGTTAAAGCCGATGCCGGACAAATGGAACAGATTATAGCAAATCTTGTTATTAATGCCCGGGACGCGATGCCTCATGGCGGTAAACTCATTATTGATACTAATAATATTACCCTGGACGCGGAATACTCCAAAAACCACATCGATGTTGTACCGGGGGATTATGTCATGATGGCTGTAAGTGACACCGGTACCGGGATGGATGCCGAAACCCAGACCAAAATTTTCGAACCGTTTTTTACAACCAAAGAGAAGGGAAAAGGGACCGGGCTCGGACTATCCACCGTAATCGGGATCGTAAAGCAAACTAATGGCCATATATGGGTATATAGCGAACCGGGGAAGGGCACAACCTTTAAAATCTACCTTCCCCGTGTTAATGAGGAATCCAAAAAACTACAGATGAAGAAGCAATTTTCAGCAGAATCTTATAGGGGGACGGAGACTATCCTGATAGTAGAGGACTCTGAAAATATAAGGAGAATAATCCGGCGTATTCTTTCCAAACAAGGCTATAATATTTTGGAAACTATTAATGGCGAAGAAGCCATTGAACTCATCAATCGACACAAGAAACCTATCAACCTTCTGATCGCTGACGTCATCATGCCCGGAATAAACGGAAAGGAACTGGCAAAAAAAATAGCAGCCTTACAACCCCAAATAAAGGTGCTTTACATTTCCGGATATACCGACAGTACCTTAAACCGCCACATCATTCCGGACCATGAGATCAATTTCATTCAAAAACCTTTTACATTAGAATCCCTGATTGTAAAAGTCCGGGAGGTGCTGGACTATAAGGGTTAATACTTTCACATAATTTCTTAAATCTATTCAATAATTTTTAAATCTTCCTTAATTTCTTGCTGTAGACAGTTAAAGATGAATGTATAAATTTTTTCGGCTATCCGGGATTTCATTGTCTTCATAATTGAATTTTGCAGGA
>JAFGRV010000035.1 GCA_016934975.1 Spirochaetales bacterium
AAAATTGTATTTTTCCCATCACTAAAGCATGAGTCTTTTAATTTAGTTGTACCAGTGCAGCTTCGATGTTTCCAGTTGTTATCAGTATAAGGTGTATTATTTTTATTATCATAATTATGCATAGAAGAAGATTTCATTACTTTACATATCCTTCCTTTTTTCCCTTCTCCCTCTAACAAGAAATATCTGTTTAAAATAATTGTTAACTTTGTTCCTTCACCTTGTTTACTCGTCACTGTAATTTTTCCGTTTAATGATTTTACTATTTTGTTAACTATATACAAACCCATCCCTATTCCGTGCATATTGGATTTCCCATTAGAGATCTGGTAATAGGGTAAAAATATTTCTTCAAATTTATCTTCCGGAATTCCTATCCCTGTATCCTGTATAGTTAATATCACTTTTTTATCATTACTCTCCAAGATAATTTTAATTTCACCCTTGTCATCAGTATATTTTAACGCATTGGATAAAAGATTATTAAGAACTGTTTCTAATGCAAAGCGATCTGCTTTTATAAAGATATTAGTTTCCACATGAGAAACTATTTTTATATCTCTTTGAAAAACGATTCCTTTAAATATTTCCTCTCTTTCTGAAATAAGTGTAGATAAATCAAGTATATTATTATGATTATAATCCATCCGGCCCTGCTTTATTTTTTCAACATCCAGAAAATTAATCATATCGTGTTTTAATTTATCTATATTCCTTTTTATTATATATAATTCGTCACTCATTTTAACCTTCCGGGTATATAGTTCAAGATAATTACTTATTAACGTTAATGGAGTTTTTATTTCATGTGCCAGATTGATAAAAAAATTCGTTTTTTGCCTGTTTATATTCTCTAACTGCCTGGATCGCTCAAATAATTCTAATTCATTTGAGGAAGCTTCCAAAGGAGAAAGTGCTTTTAAATATCTTTTAGATAAAGCAAAGGATTGTGCCAGTATAATGATAACCATGCCAATGGGAACATAAAGTTTAATTTTAAATACTACATTTACTAATATAATTTCAAAAATGGCGGCAATAAAAAGAAAAGAAAAGCTGAAAATAATAGAAAGGAGACCTTCTTTCTTTGAAATTTTTTTAAAACTTATATTTTTTATAATATTCTTTTTATCCATACATTTTGCCTTCTTATTTTTTTTAATTAAATCTCTCATTTAAAATTCTTAAGGAGAAGTATTCCTACAAATGAGAAAGCAAAATGTATGCCAGATTTATTTTCATACGAAACTATCATATAATTCATTATCCTGTGATGAATTACGCGTTGCCGGACTCATTCTTATCTTTTTTACCTATATTTCCTTATGGAAAGGAAAATAATCTTTTTCTTGTAAAATAAACGTAATTATTTATCCTGTAAGAAATTACGGGAATTATTGCCATTTGGAAAGAATTTCCAAATGGCAATGGAGTTGATGTTTTTACTGATTCCTTTTTATTTTTTTTAATTTTTTACTTAAGCTTGATGGTGTAATCCCTAATAACTGTGAAGCAATTGTCTGGATCCCGGAAGCTTTTTTAAGAGCCTTATCGATAAATAGTTCTTCTACTTCTCTGAGTGTTGGAAATCTCCCCTTTACGGTAATACGGCTTTCCTGTTCAATGAAGTTTTCCTCTCTGTTTTTTTTCTCTCTTCCGGACATTTTACCTATATGTTCTTTGAAGGTGAGGAGAGAGAGCATGTTCCCTTTGTTCAACTGAACTGCATTCTCTACCAGGGTTTCGAGCTCTCTTACATTACCGGGGAAATCATATATTTTCAGATGGCTGTATAGTTCATGGGGAACAAATAGTTTGGTCTTTCCGCCATATTTTTTAATAAAGTGTTCCACTAAAAGGGGCAAATCATCCCACCGTTCGCGTAATGGAGGGATTGTAATATCATGAATAAACCGTCTTAAAAGATCATGACGGAAAGTTCCATTTTGTACCATTCCGGATATATCCCTGTTTGTAGCACAGATAATTTTTACATTGACTCTCTTCATTGTATCTGAACCAAGAGGGCGATATTCATTTTTCTCAAGGATACGAAGCAGTTTTACCTGGGTTTTCATAGGCATATCACCAATTTCATCAAGAAAGAGGGTTCCCCCATCAGCCTTTTCCAAAAGCCCCTTTCTCTCTTTTTCTGCATTAGTAAAGGCCCCTTTGATATGACCGAAAAGGGTATCCGAGATCATCGTATCATCAAGCCCGCCAATATTTTCACATACATATTCCCCTTTTCGGCCACTGACATGGTGGATTGCTTCTGCAAAGAGTTCTTTTCCTACCCCACTTTCACCCATTATGAGAAAAGGCTTTGGGCTTTCTGCCACTGCTTCAATGTAGTGAAAAAGGGAGTGCATCTTTTCATTCTGAGTAATGATGTGAGAAAAGGCCTCACTTTTATTTATCACCGGATTTTTAAGCTTGCTACTCATATGGAGGAGGTATTCTCTGTAAAGTCCAATCTCTATACAGTGATTTATATGAACAGTAAGCTTTTCAATTTCCACAGGCTTTATCAAATAGTCGTATGCACCCCATTGGATACACTCCATTGCTTTTTCTCTCTCCTTCATACATGCTGTAATTATTACCGGGACTTCCGGGAACCGGTTCTTTATCCATTCGAGGAGATTCTCCTCGGAAAGATCCAACATGGCAATATCAAGAATAACAAGGGATGTCCTGTTTTTAAGAAGAAAGGAATGAACCCCGGTACTTTTAGAAATAAGCCGGAGATTATTTATTCCTTTACTCTCCAGTTCTGTTCTGTAACTTTTTAAAATATCATTATTCTTATCAATAATGAGTATCGGCTTATCCGGATAAACAGTGCGGGATACTGTTAACGTCTTCCCGTAATTCTTCCTGGCATAAACAAGTTGTTTTCTATATGCTTCAAGTTCCTTTCTCTGGTTTGCACGCTCAAGAGTATTCTCAATACTCTTGATAAGTTCTTTATCTGTGTACTGTTTTGAGAGATAATCATCAACCTCTACTCCTATCTCTTCTTCCGGCAATCCGGATAAAAGAATAACAGGAATTTGCATGGTTTCTTCATTTTTTCTTAAGTATGATATAAACTCATTTCCCTTCATCACCGGCATCACCAGATCCGTAATAATAAGATCCGGATTTTCCGATTCAACAATCTGAATTCCTTTTTTACCATTTTCTGCTTCCATAATAGTATACGAACCGTTAAGTATTTCCATTATTCTTTTTCGTTCACACTCTTCATCATCCACCAGAAGAATACGTATTTTCCGGGGATATTGAGGAGCATTACTCACCTTCATATTATGGCCGGATTCAACCGTACTTTTTTTTGCTATTTCCTTCTTTTTTTCTCTGTTGTCTGTCATTTTCCCGGACTCATATTTTGTCAGGTCAATGAGTTCGGTAATAAGGATAACCATTTTTTCACAATTACGTTTTATACCATTTATCGTTTCCTTAAAAGGAAAAAGTTGTTTAACGATTTTTATTTCGGAAAGTGACTGTACATTATCCGAGATACCTTTAAGGGGAGTCCTTATTGCACTGGTAAGGGAAAGTATAAGACTGTTTCTATAAAGTTTTTTTTCTCTTTCCTTCTCCAGCCTGCCCCGAAAATATGCCCTTTCTTTTGCTTCTGTAAGATAAAAAAAAGTGTTTAGTGCAATAAGGCTAAAGACAATACCCATTGCAGATGTTGAAAACCAGGAAAGACGGCTGAAAAAGAAAAAACCGGCAGCATGAAAGAGAATAAATAAAATAAAAATACCACAAACCCGGATAAAAAAATATTTTGAACTTTTCCTGCCGGAAAAATACCATAATGCGAGAGCAATAATAATACCGGTTAAAATATTCCCTGGAAAGGAGGTTTCATAAATAAAGTTATTTGTGAGTATCATATTTAACACATTCAGATGGATACCGCTTAAAGGATATATGGTATCAAAAACACTTGCCCCAAAATCCTTATTTCCGGTGGAAACATTGGAAAGCAGAATAAGGGAATCCTCCATGATATCATAAAGCTGAGTGGTGTCAGCTTCATGATTCTCTGGTTGAAGAAGTTTTTCTACAGGAATATGGGTGAATGAATCGGACCAGGGACCGGCAAAATTAACAATGATGTTTCCCTTCTCATCAATGGGAATCCTTATATCCTTTTTATGTCTACCGGGAAGTCCGGCTCCTTTCAACAGGATGTGACTCCCCGCTGCTATTTCCACCATATCCGGGGTGACATTACAATAATCTGCTATTGCCTTTAGTGTGAGTGAAGGAACATAATTATCGCCATATACATAGAACAGGGGGAACCGCCTGTTGATACCATCATGATCGGGATCACAATTGATATGCCCGAGTCCTTTCGCTGCCTGTGAAAGGGATTGAAATGGCAAATACACTGCACCGGCAGCCTGGTGGGTTTTCTCTTTATTGGCACCGGGATGATACCAAAAAAGCTTTTGCCTTATCTGTTTTACAATTTCGACTTCGTCGAATTCCGATTGTAATTGTTTTTGGTGTATTTCGACTTCGTCGAATTCCGAAGCAGGCTGAACAATAACAGGATAATATACATTTCCAGATTCCTTTGTTGCTTCAACAAGCTTCCGGTCATTTTCCTCGGTTTCTTTAAACTGGAAGAAAATGTCACAGGCGATAACTTTTGCCTGTGATGCACCGATCACTTCTATAATTTGACTATATATTCCCCTGTCCCGGGATGGGATCTGTAAACTCCCTAGTATGTCATCATCTATAATAACATGGATGAGATAAGGAGAAATCTTTTGTTTTCCGCACAATGTATGGCGTGCCCGGAAAAGAAGATCATTTTTCTGGTTTTCTGCAATTGAAAGGGGTATGTAAAATAAGAATGTTAGGCAAAACGCACAAAGAAAACAACAAATGATAATTATACCACAGATAACCGCCTTTGCATTTTTAGTGTCTGATTCGTATTGTTTTTGCATAAATGTCCCTGACAAAAATCTCCAGACCTTCATTGTCCAGTGTTCGTACAACCCCGGCGAATGGAATAGGAACCGGCCTTTCATCTTCTTTCACCAGGTCACTTCCCTTTATTTTCAGATCTTTTATTGTATCCAGAATGTCTTGCTGAGCATCAGAAATATTGTCTTCTTTTGCCTTATTATTTTTTAAAGAGAAATACCGGTTGGATAGTAATTCAAGCTCTTTAAGCCGGACTTTCGAGACTATAAGGTGAAATTCTTCAATACCGGAAGGATCTTTAAGGCGATACCATTTTTCTTCCGAAGGAAGGAAATATGGTGTTCCCACCTTATATTTACCGGAAAAAAAAGTAAAGTTTTGCGGGAAAATAAGCGAGAGAATTCCTTCGGAATTGTGCAGGTACAAATAAATGTAGGCACTTGTTGTCGGCTTAAGATATATTTTGATATTATCACCGGTTTTAAGGTCTATAAACTGCTCATTGGGGTTCACGACACCCCCGGTACCGTCACTCTTTTTAAAAAGAAATGCATACTGAAATATTAATGCTGCCTTCTCTCTTTGATCAGGGAAAAGAAGCGGGACATTAAGAAGAATAAAGATAATAAAAGCACTTAAGAAACTTTTCTTTTTTTTCATAATCAATTATACAGCAATGAATGAAACAGAACAAGTTATATTTTCCTTCCTATTTTATACATTAAAGAATTTAAAAAAACAGTCCCGGGAGCACAGCTTAATCTACTGTATATCGAAGAAAAAAAAACTTGCTTTTATACGTATTCCAGGATATAATGAGTTCGAAAAAATACTAAAAAATCTAAATCGAATACCAAAAAAGTTGTATGTTTTTGACGAAAAATCAATTTATATATGTGAGAATGGTCTTTTTTATTTTTATTTTCTTTGCTTTTGCCTATACACTCTGTTCTGCAAATGAAAGGGGAATAGAGGTAGACGAGGGTACAGAGGCAGTAGGTTTAGCTATTGGAAAACAATATGCCGTTCTTATCGGGATAAGCAAATACAGACACTGGCTTCCTCTTCAATATCCTGTTCCGGATATCAAAAAGATAGAAGGAATCCTTAATTCCCGATATCTTTTTGATACAATAATTGAATTATACGATGAAACAGCCACAAAGGCGAATATTATCAGGACCTTTGAGATGCTGCAAAAAAAACTGGAACCGAATGATTCACTTCTCATTTTGTATTCGGGGCATGGGTATTATGATACGAAAACCAATACCGGATTCTGGATTCCGATAGATGCAGGACGGGATGTTTATAAACAGGAAAACTGGTTGCCCAATACCCAGATACGCGGACTCATATCGAATATTGATGCAATTCATGTTCTGCTTCTTGTTGATTCATGTTTTTCCGGAGATATTATCGAAGGAACACGGGACCTGACGGATGTGAATGAATATTTTGTCAAAGCCTACAACCGTGTCTCCAGACTTGTTATTACATCCGGCGGATCAGAGACAGTCTCGGATAAATCCGAGTTTGCAGAAAACCTTAAATACATATTAAGACAAAATAAGAAATCCTATATTGACGCACTTACGATGTTTTACGAAATCCGGGACAACATGCAGGAAACCATGCCGATATTTGGGGGTCTAAATGATACAGGACATCAGAACGGTTCATGTTTCCTTATTTTTCTTAAACAGGAAAAAGAACAGGGTAAATCAATTGAAATAATGAAAAGACCGGATGTAAAATCCGGGCAAAAGAGCAAATCCCTTCTATTTGGGATAAGTACAGCTTTTACCTATCCCTTTTTGTACAACAATGAAGAAAATATACTTGCACCTTATGGCGGGGGTGAAATTTTTATGACATGGAAAGCAGGAGAGGTTTCATCAGTCCAATTTTCCATAGGTTTGTCCTGTAGCTACAGATATCACCCGAACCGGGATAATAGTGACTACGAGAATGATCTTCAACTTATTAATTCATGCTTTGGTGTCGTTATTTCCCTGGACTTTCCATTTTATAAAATACTGGGAATGGATTTTTCACTCCTTGCCGGTCCTGCATTTATTGTGGTAAATAACAAATTCTATGATGATACCTCGTTCTATATAAAGCCTTCTGTAATCGGGAATATAGGGTTTCATTATACTATTACCGACAATCTTATGATCCAACTGAATTCTCAATTTACCACAATCATTGATAATGAGGATATAACAGATTGGTATAAGGGAATTGGGATTGGGGCCGGTATCGGATACCGGTTTTAAGTGTTAAGAAAAATAATGGTTATATCATTTTTAAGTAAAAGACCACCTGCAAAGTCCGTTCAAAGAACGGCGGTGGCTTTTTCCAAATCAAAAGATGCACCTTTGATATACAACAATAGGAATTCGACAACGTCGAAAATGTAGAAGGCAAAGCCTTCAAATAAAAATAATATTGGTATATTTGGACCACCCCCAAAGGAGGTGGCTTTCTTTTGATAGTAAATAGGGGGTAATAAATGAAAAAAAAGAAAAATTGGATTCTTGCTGCTTTATTTATGATTCTGGTTATCCTTGCTGCGATTTCTTCATGTGATCCGCTTTCAATGACTGATATAATAGAAAAGGGTAATGCCGGAATTTTTAATGAAAGTAAGTTTAATACTGTTAAATTCGGACCATAACCTGTTGTTTTGACTATGATATTTTTAATCCTTAAAAAAATATTAACTGTTATCTTAAAAGGATAAAATATGTAAAATTGATAATTTAAATGGTTTAGGAATACCAATTAATTGGGAGAATAAAAAAGTATTTATGGAGGAATATAATGAAAATAACAATCGATATTAATGATACGTTTGCGGGAATAGTAAAAAAAATATGCACTCCCTTCTCAATAGTTTTTATTTTAAGCGCTATCTTTTTTTCTATAGGGATATTTACTTTTTCTCAAGAGATTATTAAACCCAAACCATATACGTTTAAAAGTGGTGACGTTATCTCTGCAGAGAAATTTAATGTAAATTTTGATACATTGAACGATAACATAGTAAAGCTGAACAATAGAACCCTTGAGAGTTTAAGTAATGTTGATATAGAAGGATTAGGTAATGGGAAAGTACTAAAATACAATAATGGAGAATGGAAAATCGAAGATGATTTGGTAAGTAATGGCGGCGGGGACAATCTTGGAAATCATACGGCTGCCCAAAATATCAACCTGAATGGCAACTGGCTCTCCGGCACAGGAACAAATAATGGAATATTTATAAACGCAAACGGGAATGTGGGTATCGGCATGAATACTCCTGCTTATACTATGGATATAGCAGGTACGCTCAAGGCTGATTCATTCAGTCTGAAGGGGCTGACAATAGACGGACATTCTCTTGATGCGGCAGACGGCAATCCGGTGGATGTCGTCTATGTGAACAATACCGGAGATGTCGGAATAGGGACAACAACTCCTGCTTCAAAATTGTCAGTAAAATGTGAAAAACAAGGTCCCATAGACAAGGAGAGAAGGGCCGCAATTATGGGATGGAACGATGGTGGAGATACCAGCTATTCAAATCCGATTGGTATATATGGGAAAGCCGATTCCAATTATGCTACCAACGGATTTGCAGGATATTTTGAAGGCAGGGGTTATTTTTCCGGGAATGTAGGCATCGGCACAGAGATTCCTACACGCATGCTTTTTGTCGATGGAACTGCAGGCGGGACAACCGGCTGGTCTAATGATTCTCATTCATCCTATAAACAGAAATTTACAGAAGTTGAAG
This sequence comes from Spirochaetales bacterium, assembly GCA_016934975.1. Taxonomy (GTDB): domain Bacteria; phylum Spirochaetota; class Spirochaetia; order SZUA-6; family JAFGRV01; genus JAFGRV01. Next base: position 8,753 of record JAFGRV010000035.1, read on the forward strand.
TGATAGAAAAAGTAAAGCAGCTAAAAATAAAAGAATGGGAATACAAACCCGAACATACGACTGCGGATAATTCCCGTCATATAAGTCCTTTTTCAGAAGATTTTTATGCAATTTTCGGACTTGGTGATAATGAAAAACAGATCCAGGCCCTTGATGTTGCCGGAGTTGCATTAAAGGCAGTTCAGGAACAACAAAAAATAATTGATAAGCAGCAGGAAATAATCGATGAGTTGATAAAAGAAGTAGAAAAACTTAAAATGCAATAACCTTATCATGCGCCTGGTATTAATACATAAAGTCCTATGCTCTACTTCCATATGAGGAGGGGAGATATGGCTGACTACAAAAAAAAACTTTCCCCGGACATTTTGTAACAAAAGGCGTATGAACGGGAAAGGCAACCTCCGTC
>JAFGRV010000357.1 GCA_016934975.1 Spirochaetales bacterium
GATATTCCGGAAGAGCTTTTTTCCATACAGCGTTTTAAAACAACGGTGACAGCTATTAAGGATGTGACCCATGATATAAAAGAAGTATATGTAAAACTCATAGAACCGGATACGATTAATTTTAAAGCAGGACAATATGCTCAACTCGTTATTCCGCCATATAACGCGATCAAAGATATAAATATGCGGGCATATTCTATGTTATCAACCCCCCGGGATTCGGGACAACTCGGTTTTCTTATCCGCCTTGTCCCCGGGGGGATCGCTACGACATATGTCCATACTATACTCAAACCGGGAGATACTCTTGATGTCATCGGACCGATCGGTGAATTCCGGCTTCATGACGGTGACGGGGCGATGCTCTGTATTGCCGGCGGATCGGGGATGGCTCCCATTCATTCAATTATTTATGATATGAAGGAAAAAAACAACACCGGCAGGGAGGTCTGGTTTTTCTTCGGTGCGAGAAATCTTAAAGAACTTTTTTACGCCGAACGTTTTAAAGCATTGGAGAAAGAGTGGCCCTCGTTTCATTTTATTCCCGCCCTTTCCAATCCCGAACCGGAAGACAATTGGCAGGGAGATTCCGGACTCATTACGGATGTGTTAGATCGCTATTTAAAAAATCAGATTAGCCGGGATATCTCCAAGCAAGGATATTTATGCGGCAGCCCGGGGATGATTAATGCCTGTATAAAAGTGCTTATAAGCAATAATGTTCAGGAAAATAAAATTTATTACGATAAATTCGCGTAACCGGTGGAGGTGAATATGAAAATGACGCCTGAATTAAAGCATGTCCGGGATAAAATGTTACCCGGAGTCATTACAAGTACCGGTTTTCTCGGGAGTGACAGCCGTTCCCTTGTTGATATTATTCAGGCGGATGAAGAGAAAGCCGCGAGCCTTGGATTGGACTGGGAAGAAGCGGCTGATAAACTTTTTTTATTCCTGGAAAAGGGGAAAGAAGGGCTTGGAGAAACAATAACCCTGGAAAATGTATGGCAGGTCACGGTGCATGAGGTCCGCGGGTTTCTTCCCTGTCCTTTCGGGGACGGACTCCATAGAAAACATATTGTCGAAGTAAAGAATCCTTCCGAACAGATTTTAATTCACTATAGTGAACTCTCTCTTCATTTGTTAAGAACTCATCATTTTCTCCAGGGCAAAGGATCCGGATTCAGACTGGAACCGGGATTATTAAAAAAAATATGTGATGCGTTACCCTCCTCATTGTCAGGTTGATATTTATAAACGGAAACCGGCAGCCATGAGGGGTTGATACCATGGAAATTCGTCATGTTATGGAAAGCGGGGCAGTGTGAAAAATTTTCAGGATTACAGGATACTTCAAGAACCTTTTTACTTGCCAATCGGGGATGAGGTGGAAGTATTTGAACGGGCCTGGGCAGAACAAATACCACTCCTTTTAAAAGGACCGACGGGCTGCGGGAAAACCCGATTTGTCGAGTTTATGGTCTACAACCTCGGGCAAAAACTTATAAAAATGACAAAGGATAAGGACGGTGGGGCTTCAGGTAAAAATGCATCAACCGGGGTCGGATGTCTTTATACCGTTGCCTGCCACGAAGACCTGACAGCAAGAGACCTTACGGGGCGTTATATCATGAAAGGGGGTGAGGCGGTCTGGATTGATGGTCCCGCAGCGATGGCCGTAAGGCAAGGTGCTGTTTTATATCTCGACGAGGTTGTGGAAGCCCGGAAAGATGTAACGACAATTATCCATCCCCTTACCGACCACAGGCGGATTCTTCCTCTGGAAGCCCTCGGGATCCAATTAAAAGCATCCCCTTCATTTATGGTAGTTATTTCATATAACCCCGGATATCAGAGCATCAGGAAAAACCTGAAACCCTCCACCAAACAGCGATTTGTGGCCCTTAACTTTACCTATCCGCCATATGAAAAAGAAGTTATCATTATCCGGAAAGAAGGGGATGTATCCAAAGAAATAGCGGAAAAACTGGTACTTCTCGGAAGTGATATAAGAAATATAAATACCATCGATCTGGAAGAGGGAGTGAGCACCAGGGGATTGATCCACGCTGCAAAATTAATTAAGCGGGGGATCCATCCGAAAAGAGCATGTTCTCTTGCCATTGCCCAGACAGTGACAGATGAGCGGGAAGAGATCGCCGCCATAGAGATTATTATTGATAAAATATTCCGCTCATGACAGGTGGGATCTCCGGGCGGGAAGACTCTCCTGACGGGAAGACTCTCCTGACGGGAAGACTATCCTGACGGGAAGACTCTCCTGACGGGAAGACTCTCCTGACTGGAAGACTCTCCTGCACTATTGTCGATAGATGAACGCATTAGACGATGCAATACATACGAGCAGTGATCGTATAAAAAGAATCAAACCTCATCTTTTCACCTTTTTCCGGAATGCCTGTGATGCGCTCTCTTCCATTGTTTCTCTTTCTCCTGCTTTCGTAAATGCTTTAGAGAAACTCACCCTTGCTTCTGAATTTCTCTATATCGATATTCACCTCCTCTTTCCTCTTGTGTGTAAGCGAAAGGAGTTTATTATTTTTGCCGAACTTCTTTATTCGGTCACCCGGATACATTACGAATTTGGAGGTGTTATACTCTCCACCTATTCCGGACTTTCCTATCCGTTGCGGGTTGTAGAAGAGGGTATCAAATCATTCGTCCGGAGTATCAATAGGGGGATGAAAGTCGGAATCCCTGTCCTTGCCTTTTGTCTTTCTTTTCAGGACCCTGCTGTTGTCCGTTTCTTTTTAAAACATATGACCTTTATCGCACGATTTTCTTCAGGCAGCATGGGTGATGTATTGGAAAATATAAAGAAAAATCTTACCCTTTCATGGAATATTTTTTCACAATGGATAACCCGGGGGACGGATCTTATTACCAGTTGCCGTGTGGATGAAGGAATCCGGTTTTTACTCACGCGATCCAAAGAAAGCAGGTGGCTTCTGGGAATTCATAATGTTGTATTGGATGATTTGAAAACTATCTTAAAAATTTATTGTGCAAGTCTTGCGGGGAAAGAGTTGGTGATTTCCGGACTCGATTCATCAAGTTTTCGATTTGAAACTCCCTATACCGACGGAAAGACGATCTTCCTTCCCCAGGAGATAAATTTTTTTGATACACCCCAGTTAAATGAACGTGTCTTTACCGTAATCGCTGCTCAGCAGGCTGCCTCACTACGGCTGAAAACCTTTGAATTTGATCTGAAGAAGATTACCTTCTCCGATGAACTTCGTGACAAATACGGGACCCAGCTTCCCGGGATTATGGAGAATGTGAGAAAACAATTCGGACAGAAGGCGGAAAGCATCAGAGAAAGACAGGACGGAGAACTGGAAGTCACCTTTAAAGGCGGGCGAAAACTTCTTGTTTTGAATACCGATCATGAAAAGTTTTATTATATGTTCCCCACACCGGGTTTTGCCAGGGATCTGTTCATTCTCTGTGAAAATACAAGGATCGAATATTCCCTATCAAGGTTATACCCCGGTCTAAAAGAAGATTTTAAACTGGTAAAAGAGTATTTGTTTAACAATCGCCCCCGCGTATCTTTACCGGGTTCCGACCGTCAGGTACAATTTATTGCTGCCGTCGAATGTCTTATCCAGTATTCATTACACGGCCATTATAAAGGAGAATTAGGAGATGTACGTCTTGATGCGATTATTGTGGAATTATGCAGGACATTCGACATGATTAAAAAAGAGACGACATCGGTTCATGATTCAGCCTATATTTGTTTTTTGTTGTACAATATTTTTTATGCCGAGTTTCCGATTATCACTTATTTTACCGGAAGTGATATGGTCGAGGAATTCTCATCGTTGTTTCAACCGGAAATTCATCCGGAAGCTGTCCTGGATGTATCCCCGGAATTGCTGAAAAATGAAGAAAGTTCATTCTTACCAGAAGAACCCCGGGAAGAAAAGGATGATAAAAAAAGAAGTATTGATCTTACATCCCTCCGGAGTGCTGAAAACGATGAAAATTATATACAGGAGCTCATTGTAAAGGGGGGCTTGAGAATTTTCAGGTATCCCGAATATAATATTACAAAAAATAGCTATGAGAATAATCACTGTACTCTTTTCGAACGAATCCCTGACTATAAGGAAAATGATTATTATCATGAGGTGCTCAAGCAGTATAAGCCGGCGTATAAAAAAATAAAAAAACGATTTCTGTTAATGAAGCCCGAGGAGACCGAGATTTCCAGGCGTTGGGAAAGCGGTGATGAAATTCATATGACCGATGCCTTCGATTATGTAGTCGATCTTTCACGGAATACAACCCCGGATGATAAAATATACTTCAGGAAAATTAAAAACAGGAGGGATATTGCCGTTGCGATTTTGGTTGATACAAGTTCATCAACCCTGGAAAGTCTCGGGGAAAAGCGTATTATTGATGTAGAGAAGGAAGCACTGTGTCTGTTGTCATCTGCTCTCTCGATCATCGGTGATACCTTCGGAATTTTTTCATTTTTCAGTATGGGACGGAACCGGGTTTTTTTTAATATCATAAAAGATTTTCATGAAGAATGGCATTCCGCGGCACAAGCCCGCCTTTCTTCAATCACCGGTAAGGCGAGCAACCGCGACGGCTGTTCGATCCGTCATGCGGCGTCACGGCTTCTTGATATGCCCCATAAAACAAAGCTCCTCATTTTATTAAGCGATGGTATTCCGGCGGATATGAATTACGGAACATCAACGGGGGGCGAAACGAATGTCTATGCAATAGAAGATACCCGGATGGCTATCATAGAAGCACGGAGAGAGGGAATTATTCCCTATTGTATTACCATCGACCGGTTTGCAAAAAAATATATTCCCCATCTCTATGGCGATGTAAGCTATGCCATTATCGATGATGTAAACCAACTTCCCCAAAAGCTTTCCCGTTTATATATCAAACTCACGAAATAAAAGTCGTAAAGCATTTATAATAATTTCATGTCTCTTAATATTTTCATGGTAATATCTTCCGCCTCATTAGTTCCTTTATATTCGGATTTATTCTTTTCGAGATTTACGGCAAAAAAGTATACATTATTATTTTTCTCAAGATATCCGACGAACCAGCTGTAGTACACATCTTTTAACCGGGTAACAGTTCCCGTTTTACCCCGTAATATCAAGTTATCCTCTTTTTCGAGAATGATAAGGTCTTTAACACTTTCCTGTGCAGATTGAGAAAAAGGAAGAGTATTATTATATAATTGTACGAGTAGTCCGATTTGCTGCCGCGCTGAAATTTCTAAATTTCCTTCCAGCCAGAATGTATCGATACCTTTGGAGATATCCATATTTCCGTATGAAAGCTCTTTTATATATTTTTCCATACGTGCTTTGCCGATTCTCCGCGCAAGTTCCTGAAAATACCAGACCACCGAGTTTTGAATGGCGCTCTCTAATGTCTGGTCTTTATTCCATTGGGGATATTGATATTTTATTCCGTCCCATTTAATCACAAAATTTTTATCACTCGCCACACCGGTTTCCAGCCCGATGAGAGCATTATAAATTTTAAAGGTAGATGCCGGTAATATCCCTTTTTTACTCTGTTCTTCGTTATAGATGGTATATGAGTTCTTTTTTAAATTATAAATAACCGCTGTTCCTTCCGAATTAATAGAGTGAAAGTATTCCTTAAAACTATCTTTTATAATGGTTTTCGGACCCGGGGGGCTGCAATGAAACAGAGTGAAACATACACAGATTACAAGACATAATTTCTTCATATTATTTACCTCATAATGATACCGGATTATTATATAAGTATAGTCTACTCTAAATCTTCCGTTTTGTAAATTGATTGTATCTGTTTTTTGTAAGTCAAAAAAAAGGCTGTCTTCAGAAGATACTTAAAGACAGCCATATTTATGTTCCGTAGTAATAACTAAAAACTCTGATAAAATAATGAATAGAGAAGTCCCGGACCGACGACATTACCTCCGCTGTAATACATGTTCCATGTTGTGTCGGCGACAAAGGCAAGGGGATACAACCAGGAATAATTGTGCATATAGGCATACTCATGTCCGACAACACTAAAATTATTTAACGAGGCAAAATAAATAGCAAGACCATGGGCCCTCGGGTTTCCGTAATACCCCGTTGCAGTATGATGCCATTCCGCAACAACCGCATTCTCCATGGCGGTCTGTAAAGCAAGGGCTTGTGCATCAGCATAATCATATGTCCATAGAATAACATCCGCCATATCCCCGATATCAATATTATAATCGCCATAACCGGTTGCCACACTATAAAAACTCTCTATATTATTCAAAAAGATTGATATCATTTTATCCCGGATCTGATCGTTCGTTATTGCAGCGGCTAAAGTATCGGAGAAATCATTTAACGCCGCCATTAACTCATCTACCCGGGAACAATCAATCCCTGATAATGTCGCTCCTGTTGTTGTGCTATAGCGGCTCGCATAGGCATCCACCGCAGCATTCACTATCTCTAATGGTCTCTGGCCGGAGGATAGTATATTATTGAGCACAATATCATATTCCCATCCGTCACCAGGCTCGGTTTCTTCCGAACCGATGACATAGGCGGCATCTTCTTTTATTTCATACACAACCTCGATCATCTGCTCAAAGCATGCATCAAAACCGACCACGGAAATACCTTGCCCCGCAAGAGCCGTTCCGATTTCTTCCGTGTACAGGTGATCACCACTCGTGTCATCAAAACAGACGCCCCGGTTTCTTGCCGGTTGGGTCATGGGCGTGAGAGGGAGGGTATAGGTGAGTTCTTTATTTCCGGGTTCGACAGCAGATTTCCACCCGGAACCATGATTCCAGAAGATCATGAAATAATGGGTAGCGGGGTAGGATGCCTTGCAAAAATCGATAAAATCCATACAGACAGCCGGATCCCCCATGTTTAATTCTTCTTCCGAACCACCGGTGGTTAAACCCAATTCAGTTGATGCAAGTTCCGTTGATACAATTGTATCATTTATTGGACCGAGGGAATCATAGGTTACTTCATAGAGCCTGGTACCTGTCCAGTCTCCATTTGATGTATCGTATCCGGAAATCCTGTCCATGAGGACGATGACATTGACCCCGGATCCCGAGAGGTCCACTCCTTCCATTTCATTGAAATCGTCGATCCCATAGGGTTCAAGGTTATTATCCGCGTCAAGATAAACCATGATAGTCCAATTGGCCTCCCCGGAAGCAGGAGTTTCTGTCGGCTCGGGGGTGGCTGTCGGCGCAGGTGTCTCTGTCGGTTCGGGAGTCGGTGTACCCGCGGTCTCCGTTAAAAGAATTGAATAGTTTCCTGTTGCACCGGAATATCCCTTTACCATAAGATAGTACGTACCATCTGCCGGACAGGACCATACAATTGTCGATTGGAAAGATCTGTTTATGTCTTTATATAGTTTTTTATCCGTTCGAATGGGCTGCATGTCTTTGTCACTATTATCATCATTATACGCGAGAAGGGTGGTCCCGTTCGTATCATAGAGATACAGGATAGTATCTGTAAGATCAACCTCTGAAAACGTTGCCACTGTGTAGAGGTATCCGCTGATTCCGGTAAACTTCATGTAATCGTAATCATTACTCGGTAAAAGGGTATGATCCTGGGGTACACCGGTAGAAAGAGTGTTTGCCGCCGAATAGGAATTATCCGGTTCATACGAATCTCCCTCCGGTTCCGGATCCGGTCCCGGCGGGCACGCAGTCATGAATAAGAAAACCAGAAGCAGGGTTCCTGCCATGATAAATACTGTATTAGTTTCAAAGCATCGTCTCTTCATACAATCTCCCATAGTGAATATATTCCGAAAGAAATATAAAATTTGTCTCACCTTTACCTTTATATAATACTATAAAAAGATAAAAAAAACAGTCTTATTATGAACTTTTACACCTGCTTAATAAAGGATACCAGAGAGGTAAGGACAAATCCGGCACCCTCATAAAATCTGATATCAGCCTGATGATCAAGGCCTGTTTCCATTTGATTGATAATGATAAGCAGTGCCCCGTGTTTTTTTGCTCTCAGAGGCATTTCTGCCGCGGGGGTGACGGTGAGGGATGACCCGATAGCGATAAAGACATCCGCGCGGCCGGAATGAAATAATGAACGTTCAAGCTCTTTTTTAGGAATCGGATCCCCGAAATTGACAACACTGGAGATAATCCTTCCGTTGCATGACGGACATGCCGGTTGTCCCGGAAGAACCGGGGAGGTACGGTATCCTTTTCCCCATGCAGCCTCATCCCATAAACCTTTTTTGGGAAATTGTCTGTCGCAGGAGAGACATCGCATGAGGTTGTGGTTGCCGTGGAATTCGGCGATCAGTTCCGGTTTAATACCTGAAATCAGGTGAAGACCATCAACATTTTGGGAAATGAGGAATTTCATGAGCCCGAGATTCTGGAGCTCCACCAGGGCATAATGCCCGGCGTTTGGTTTTACATGATCCCAGGAGACCGTTTGTTTTGGTTTTTTACCCTGGGCTTTTAATGTCCATACACCCTGAGGTCCCCTGTAATCGGGGATTCCCGATTCAGTACTTATGCCTGCACCTGTGAAAGCAACAAGATGGTGTGATGCTTTTATCGCTGCTGCTGCCTTTAAGAGTCGTTCTTTACAATCTTCCGTCATTTTCATTCTTAATCTTCCATTACTTGAAACTCTTCTTTTCTTAAAATATACTCAACAGTTCAGGTTTGTCATTTCCTGTCACAAAGCACACGTTCTTAAAAACACCTTTCTGTGAAAGGAAATGACAAACTCAATATAATAATAGAAGAAATTGATAATTTAATCAAATCTTTCCTGCAAATAAAAGACCACCTGCACAGTCCGTTCCGTGAAGGGCGGTGGCTTTTTTTTTGATAGTAAATATACCAAAGAATTATATGAAAATCCTTGACTTTATTTTGTATTTATCTTAGTTTTTAACTAAGTCAAGCGATTTGGTTGACAATTTTGTGTAATACTCTATGGAGTGTCGGATGAAACTTTCAACTCGAAGCAGATATGGTCTCCGGTTCATGTGTGATCTTGCCCTTCATTATGGGGAAGGGGTGATGTTATTAAAAGAGATTGCCCGGCGGATGAATATTTCTGAAAAATATCTGAGTAACCTCGCTCTTCCCCTGAAAGGCGCGGGATTAGTAAATGCAGTTCGAGGGTCACATGGCGGGTATGAATTACTGAAATCCCCGGAAAAGGTCACGGTGAAAGAAATTTATGAACTTCTCGAAGGTGATCCGGTCATTCTTGAGTGCATCACGAATGAAACCAGTTGCCCTCAAAATTTTACCTGCCCCACGAATAAGATGTGGAAGGCTTTGCAGCAAAGTATTTTTGATTTTATGGAAGGAGTGACCCTTCAAGATCTTATTGAAGAATATAAAAGCTCTGAAACAGAGAATGTATTAATGTATCATATTTAAGGAGGTTTTTATGAATATTGCACATGATATTACCGCACTCATAGGAAATACACCCCTTGTCAGGATAAATAAGCTGAATAAGGATGGAAAGGCTGATATTGTGGTAAAGCTTGAGTGTTTTAACCCGTTATCCAGCATAAAAGACCGTATCGGTTTAGCTCTGATAGAAGATGCAGAGAAGCGAGGTCTCTTAAAAAAGGGATCTGTCATTGTCGAGCCCACAAGCGGTAATACGGGAATTGGGCTTGCGTATGTTGCCGCTGTAAAAGGATACAGGATTATTCTGACCATGCCCGAGAGTATGAGTATCGAAAGACGAAAACTTTTAAAGGCTCTTGGAGCTGAACTTGTACTTACCAATCCGGCAGAGGGGATGAGGGGTTCCATCGAGAAAGCAAAAGAGATAACGGAAACCACAGAAGGGGCTTTTATGCCTATGCAGTTTAGAAATCCCGCAAATCCCGGCATACACAGGAAAACGACTGCGGAAGAGATATGGAAAGATACGGATGGAAAGGTTGATATTTTTGTCGCCGGTGTCGGAACCGGGGGTACAATTACCGGTGTGGGAGAGGGATTGAAGTCCCGGAAACCGGGTATCAACATTGTTGCAGTTGAACCCATAACATCTGCTGTCATCTCCGGAGAAAAGCCCGGACCTCATAAAATCCAGGGGATTGGAGCAGGATTTATCCCGGAAGTGCTCAATACGAAAATAATTGACCGGATTGTGAAAGTAGCGGATAATGATGCAGGTGATATTGCACGGCGTCTGGCCAAAGAAGAAGGATTATTTGTGGGGATCTCATCCGGTGCTGCTCTGAAAGCCGGTTTGGAGATCGCCAAAGAGGACGCGAATAAAGGCAAGCTTATTGTTGTACTTCTCCCGGACAGCGGCGAACGTTACTTAAGCACATGGCTTTTTTCAGAATAAGCGACCGGAGACTATACGAATGAAAATAATTGTCGGACTGAGCGGGGGTGTTGATTCTTCCGTTACAGCGTTATTACTCAAGGAAGCAGGACATGAGGTGACCGGGGTGACAATGTCGATCTGGGATGGAACCATGCAAACAACCGGTCATAAAAAAAGCTCGTGTTTCGGTCCTGATGAGAAATACGGAATAGAAAAAACAAGACTTTTTTGTGATGAAATCGGTATTCCCTTTCATGTATTCGATTGTGTAAAAGAGTACAAGGAAATAATACTTGCTTATTTTAAAAATGAGTACCTTATGGGAAGAACACCAAATCCGTGTATAAAATGTAATCAACTCATAAAATTCGGTGTTCTTGTATCTGCCGCGCGAAAATCAGGTCTCGACTTTGATCTTTTTTCAACCGGACATTATGTCCGGGTGGAAGGTGATGTCAGGACCAGGCGCATTATATTAAGGAAAGCGATTGATGAAGGTAAAGATCAATCCTATTTCTTATACCGGTTAACACAGGATCAGCTCGCCGGCTTATTTTTCCCTTTAGGATATTATACCAAAGACTACGTCCGGGAGATTGCAAAACAAAAAGGTCTTGCCATGCATGACAGCGAAGAAAGTCAGGATTTTTACGGGGGTTCGTATTCTGAACTTTTGGACGTAAAGGAAAAAACCGGTAATATTGTGGATAAAGATGGAGTTGTCCTTGGGAAACATAAGGGCATATGGCATTATACACGGGGACAGAGGCGGGGGCTGGGAGTCGCAGCGGGGAAACCCCTCTATGTCATCGATATAAATGCGGAAAAGAATGAAATTGTAGCAGGCTATGAGGAAGAATCATATAGTAATGGTTTTTTTGTAAAAGATCTCAACTGGATATCCGTTGAACCCCCTGATAAAGAATTAAAAGTGAATACAAAAGTAAGGTCGACTCAAAAAGAAAAACAAGCAGTTATTTTTCCCTGTGATGCAAATAGAATGAAAGTGGTACTCGGTGAACCGCAAAAAGCAGTCGCTCCAGGGCAATCAGCTGTTTTTTACATCAATGATTATATGATCGGAGGCGGCTTTATAGATGAGGTATTCTAAATTATCAGTATTAAGACTATGAAGGGTTGATGTAAGTGA
>JAFGRV010000358.1 GCA_016934975.1 Spirochaetales bacterium
AAGATAAATCTCCGCCCGCTGATTTTGTGCTTTTCCGGATTCGGTAGCATTACTCGCCACGGGATCATTGTGTGAATGCCCTTCGGTGATTATTTCAAAAATGTACTTGTTCGAACCTAATAATTCCAGGAGTTTATTTTTCGTATATTCCGCCCTGTTTTCGGAAAGCCGCTGCAAATCTGCAAGGTATCGCGCATCATTTTTCTTGCTTTCGGTAAATGAAGTGTACCCTGCTATTTTTATTTTGATAGTACTTCCGTAGAGTAAAAATTTCGACATACTTTTTTTTAATAACTCATCAATCAAGGTTTCCAGTTTTCTTATATTTTCACCTGACAATTGAAAGACATCGGAGCCAAAATTGATTGTTTCTATGTGATCGTCCGGAATGATATCGACTAATTTTACCTCGTCACTCCCTTCGCTTTTTTCCGTACCCTTGCAGAGAACCGACCCGAATCGGAAATACGATGTATAATCTCCCGGTTTTATCCCATGCCAGATTATTTTATTATAACCGGCGTTGTAGACATCAATCTGTTCCTTAATCGTGCTGATTTCTTTTTTAAGTCTGTTTCCCATAAGCTGAATATCTTCTTTTATCGCATCCCGGTTTTTCATAATCAGATCATATGCCTCATTCAATTGTCTTTTATACATATGACCTTCCGGGAGACTGTACCCCTTTTGCTCCTCTCCCCGTATGTAGATTAAGTTGATAACACATTCGTCCAGGGAAGTAAAGAATTTTCTTTTTAAGAGAGCTTTCAGGGTATTCAGCTGATCTTTAAAAAAATCTTCCAGATCCTCGATTCGTTTCCCCGCGTAACAGCTCAGGGTGTGGTAAATTTTATAGAGTTCTTCGGACTCCCGTTCAATCTTTTCCATTTCCGGTTTTACACTGCCGCGGTATTGTTCGGGAATACTTGAATAAGTATCATATTCTTCTGCCTGCTCATTCGTTTTATTAATATAGGCATTAATAATACTGATGATATATCCAATAACATCGGTGTTGAGTCTTTCTATAATTCCCTTTTCCCGTGTTTCCGGATTGCCATAGAGTAATTTATTGAGCCCCGCTTTCACTTCGGCGATGACATTTTTCAATTCATTGATTTTTTCCGTAATATCAGCATTATTTTTAAAATGAGATTCAAGGTTTGTTAAACGGGTATGATTTGTATCCGGATTCGATTGAAGAGACTCGATTCTCTTTACGGAAAAGTCTATTATTTTTTTTTGTACCCGCTTTGCCGCCAATTCTTTTACAGTTACAGGTGAAATCTTATCATGTTTGTTTTTTTCTTTTTCTATAAAACTGATAAAATAACGAAGGTTATCCATCAATCCCAAATAGTAGGGGACTTCCGAAATATAATATAAATCATTTGAGTTTTTAGGGAGATAAATCGGGAGACTATAATATCCCCAGTAATGGGAATATCCTAAATCCATGGGCATGGTGTAATAAAGGTGCGTCTTATCCCTGTTGCAATAATAGTACTTTGTAAAGTTGCTGAAATTTTCCATCATATCCTGCCGCTGAGTCATGAGCTTCATGGCCTCTTCTTCCGACATTTCTTCCAGGAAATACTCGGCCGCTTTGTTGATGACACTGTTCTCGAAGGGGAATTTTTTACTATCCAATCCGTATATTTCTTTTATATGTTCATATGTCTGATAGTTGACTGCATAATTCTGTACATCAAGCTCCCCGTCGTATCCCATAAACACTTTACCCACAACATCCGTATCCAGGACCCCAAGTTTCCCGAAATCTTTCATGAATAATGGACTGATACATGCCTGTACGGTGTTCAAGAGCTCCTTATCTGCTTTTCGCAAGAGGAGATTTCCCAAATCATCAATATCCTTCTGTTCCAGGTATTTCACCGTGCTGTTTATTGCATCTGCCAGGACGGCAATAAGAACGGCAGCTCCGAAAGTACCTCCCCTCACCGTTGCCGGCATGGGAACCAGGATATTTCCGACAATCCATAATGGTATTGCACCCCATTTCGCGATTCCCGAATATAATTCCGCCTGCTCCATCTCTTTTTGTAATAACTCCGGATTATTCGCCAGGGCAGTTGCCAGTAATCCCCGGATCGCGCCCCATTGGATGGTACATGGCGCGATATTATTGCTTTGAATGTGCATATGGGCGTCGATGACAGGAACTGCACCCTTTTGCCCTATTTCAAGAATCCTGTCTGTAAAAGACGCGATATTAAACTCACCTTTTGATGGGAAATAAATCTGAGTCTGTTTGGTCTTATTATCTCGCTCGTGAGTGCCCATAATCGTTTTCTCTATTTCTCTTCGGGATATTCAAATCTCATCTGGTGCTTTCCGGGTATCATACCCTTTTCATCAATTTTTCCATCATCCCCTGTTTCTCCGGATCGTTCTTTACCATCGGGGCCGATTATTTTGTATTTTATCCCTTTCAGTGGAACTCCATAGAGATCTTTAAACATAATGATATGTTTGCTGCCGATTGTACCAGCAGAACTTTCCTGCTGTTCACACCGGAATGATTTTACCGTAAAGATAAATTTCGCCTCTTTTTTTACCGGATTATCATACTCGTCTTTATAATCATCAATAATGTGTTGTTTTGTTGATGAATCAAGGTGAACGCCCATTTTTTCTTCAAGAAAATGAACAATATCGCTTGGCGGCGATTTAAATGCAAAATCATCGATACTATACCGCCATTTCACTTCTGCCTTGCCATCTACGTTCTGCCCTTTAAGCACCGATAAGGGCATATCCTTTTCCCGGTCTGCTCCGTTTACCCAAATGGTAAAGGTCACATTCGCCATTTCGTACTGGTCCACAAGCTCCACACTCAACGTCACTTCCTCTCCCAAGCTTGGTTCATCCTTACTCCACCGGGGGTTTTGCAGCTTCGGCTGCTTCTTTGATTGTGTGGTTTTCGCTTCCGTCGTAATCGGGGTTGCCGTATTAAACCGGGTGCCCCCGTCCTTTTTAAACTGGTCTTCGTCCATGCCGGGCATTAAAATCGGGAGAATCACCGGGGCACCGACAGCAATAATCGTGCATGTTTCCTGTGGCTGCGGGTCATTACAGGTTTTTACCATGCTCCCGAGGACCGCCGCTTCTTTTCCATTGATCTTTACATTTGCCACAGTACCTGAAGAAACCTCCCCTTCGTTATTGGGGTTTTTCTTAAACTTAACCCCCGGGGGCATGCAGATATGTCCCGGTGTATCGAATTTGGATTTGCTTCCCTTTGTCGCCGCAGCCTTATCGTTGATTGTCACGTCCTGGGAAAGCTTGTCCGCGAGTTTTCCCAAATAAGGGTGGGGAATCATGGGTATCGTCTTTAGCCCGCTGTTTGTGGGAATTTTTATATCATGCATGTCGATACCCACCACCTGGTCATCTTTTTTCGCGATTTGTTTTACCCCCGCGGTAACCCCGGAGGAACCTTTTATATTGATCTTGGACTTTGCCTTGAGCACTACGTCTTTGCCTGATTTTATCGTAAAATTACTCTTTGCTTTTTTGGATATGGACTCGTTTTTTGCAATAATAGAAAGGTCTTTGTTGATGGTGATAAATGTATCATCCTTGCCTTCGATAATAAGTTTCCGGCATTTTACGGAGATATCCCCGTTTTCATTCGTAATTGAGAGTCCCTTCGCTTTATCCAGGACAAGGCGCATGGCACCATCTTTTGTATGAACGAGGATTTTCTCTTCCCCGTCGGTATCATCTAAAATAATCTTTGAACCGCTTTTTGTGGTGAGTACTTTTATATTGTTTTCTTCGTTATCTTCTATGGGTGGGTATGCACGAGGGGTGTAGACAGAACCGATAACAATAGGCCGGGACGCGCAATCATTGAAAAAGCAGACGATGACCTGTGTCCCTACATCCGGGAGTATCCAGATCCCTGCTTCGGAACTCGCGTAAGGACGGACAAGGGGTATCCAGTTGGTGATGATATTGCCCCAGTGGGGAAACCGGACCTTTATCCGCCCCCGTTTATCCGGGTCCGCGTTATTATCCACAATGGCGAAATCGAATCTGATACATACGTTGGGGTCTTTGTAAACGAGCCTGCTCATGGGGTTTGCAGGATCATAGTGTTTCGTTTTGATTCTTTCGATATCGATATGTGTTAACAATTCATCCGCCTCGTTTCATTCTTCTCACACCGGACTGATGATTTCATTAGCATATTCTTTGTATAACGTTATGGTGCAGAGAAGGCCAGGTAAGGATATAAAGAAAACATGTATAGGTGAATTTATCACTTGTGTCATTTTCAGTATGAGATTTAATTATAACAGATAAAAATCTTTTTGTCAAGGAAACCGATTTTATTGCATAAAATATCGGGATTCATTTAAAAAGAATCCCAGGTGATTATCCATGTGTTTGCATTTTCCTGATATCAACCTGGGATTCTTTTCATGTTTGTATGTGGCCTATGGAAATAATGCTGATTGTGTTAAAGCTTATCGCCTATAGCCATCAGTAAAGGTCATGAGATATGTAACGATGGCATCTTCTTCCTGGTCGCTCAGTCCCATGTCCCCGATAATCGAAGGGGAAATATTCCGGTTTACCTCGGGCCCGGGCCATTCACCGGGTATGTCCCTGGTGTTAAGGAAATGTACCATCTCTTTTAAGGTTTTGAATTGCCCATTATGTGTATAGGGGGCTGTTAAAGCAATGTTTCTCAGGGAAGGGATTTTAAATTTTCCATCATCCTTTGATTTCCCTGTAGTGACGCCTAACCCTAAATCGGTTGATGGGGGAAAGGTGTTAAAGGGAAATTCCGTATTTGCCGGAAGGCCTAGGTTGCGATAATCAAAATTAGTCATAAGAGCAAGGGTATTCCGGCCTGGAATATCCGGGTGACAGATAAAACATTTGCCCCGGGTCTCATAAAGTCGTTTTCCTGTTGACTCCTGCCATGTGTAATGATCCTGACCTGCCTGGACTGCATCAAATTTTGAGCTGAATTGATTAACTTCTGTGCTGGCTTCGTACTCGGCTATGGCAACGGCGATATTATGGTATGCGGCTTCCACATCCTCAAAAGCATTGGGGCCGAACTCCTGTTCAAATAAAGCTGAATAGGAGGCAGCTTGCACTTTTGCCACAACCGCTGCTTTGTCAGGATTGTTCATTTCCACAGGATTTAAGAAAGGGCCCTTTGCCTGTTCAACGAGATCAGCTGCCCGGCCATCCCAGAATTGTCCTCCCAGGGTTTTTCTCGGATTGAATTCAGGTATAAATGATGCATAAGCGGCACTTGGCGCATTTCGTCCGCCATATCGGCCGGCGATGACACCCTCGGAAACCGGGAGCGATTGTTCTGGTTCTGCGAATCCGGTTGACGGATCATGGCAGCTGCTGCATGATTGTCCGGCGGGCTCGGAAAGATCGGTATCGAAGAAAATTTGTTTCCCAAGATCTTCCAGGAATGTCAGATTTCCGGTAGTGACACCCCTGGAGTATGATCCCAAAATAAGCTGTTTTTGGGGTTCCACATTACAGGAGAAAAGAAGCACTCCAAATAATACTAAAATAAATATCATTTTACATCTACACATAATTGATATCCTCCTGTTCATGTTCTACTACTTTAAAGCTCTTTATTCAATAGTAATTACATTTTTTTATTATTATCTTTATTGTTTGTATCTATGGTTTTAAAGAATTGAATTATAATGAAATCTACGGGATTTTTTCTCAATGAATCAGGTGTCTTTACAGGACATAAAATTAATCAGTTTTTACTGCTTCAATATAATCCGGGGTAATGTTTATTGACGTAAATCCCGAATTGAGTAATAACCGGCTGTATTCTTCCTTTGTTCGTTCCCTGCCGCCGATTGTTCCGACTAACATGCAAATGTCAATTATCGAAGCATCCGGAGATTGAGAACTGTCATTCATCAATACATTTTCAATAAGTAACAATGTGCTGTTATGATTCATTGCCTTATGGCAATTATTTAAAATTTTTAATGCATGTTCATCATCCCAGTCATGAATTATATTCTTCAATGTGTACAAATCACACCCCCGGGGTATGGATTTGAAAAAATCACCTTCCACAAGGTCACATTGTTTCACGATTTTGTATTCCATGAATTCTTCCCGTATTTCTCTTATGACATGAGGAAGATCAAATAATATACCTTTTTTTCCGGGATATCGTTCCAATATATTTTTTATTAATACCCCATAACTTCCGCCGATATCTGCGATTATATCATAAGGTGTAAAATCATATTTTTCTAAAAATGATTCGACCCAATATGTTGTGTACGTTTTAAATACATTGTTAAATTCTCTTGATTTTGCCGGGTGTTCGGATAAATATTCAAATAAGTTTTTATTAAAAACTTTTTTAAAAGCACTCTTCCCTGTTTGAACGCTATATAATAATTCACCCCAGGTCTTCCAGCTGTTTTCATCTAATTGCATTAACGCGATTGTTTTTATACCGCTTTTATTATTTTCAGTTAACAATTCACCCATTGGCGTGAGTTCAAAGGATTTGTCTTCATGTTCTTTATAAAAACCGATCCCTGATAATGCTCTCATTACCCTGTATAATGAATCCTTATTTGTTTTGGTGAGCCGTGCAATCTCTTCACAATTTTTCGGGCCATGGTCAAGAATATCAGATATATTCAATCGTGCCGCAACATAGATTAATTGTGCTTTTCTGTAACTATAAATTATTTCCAATATTGTATCTGTATCATTCATATATCGTTCTTATCTCCATAATTTCCAGGTTTAAATTTTCATGTGGACTCCTGGGGTTCATAAAGGAAAGGGAGTCGGTTCTCGTTATTGTGAGGTTGTGCTGATTCGGATGACTCACTGCGGATGTGGTCTCGATATCATAGTTCTCATTATCTACTAATGAGTTCACTTTGCAGCGCACTGACCCTAAAGAGAGTCCCGGGCTGATGACGGTCTTCTGTTGACTCGCAATAAATGAGGCGATAGTGACAATTGTATCCTCTTCTATTTTTACAATTCCAGTCTCCCCGAATTGAATTTCACAGGAAGATCCTGTCTCTACGACAATTGTTTTTAAATTCATAACAAGCTCCGCTTTCAAGGTGGTTTGAGTGTTCATTTCCATTGTGATAAAAATTATAGAAAAAAGCAAAGAAATTTTATTTTTTCCTCAGGTATTCTATTGTTTTTAAAGAATGATTTTACTTATTATTGTTTTGTTTTAAAAAGTATTGTATCTTCGAATATATTATGAGTACAGCAGAGAACCGGATTTCCACACCACTGCTTTTTTATCCCCCCTTTGCGGACCCGACTCAACCTTATATTTCTCTTCCCGTTTTAAAAGGATATCTGAAGAAAAAGGGATCGGATGCTACAGTAATAGACCTGAATATACAGTCCCTGTATTATCTTATGAGTAAAGATTTTATAACGACTCTTTCGGAAAAGATAAAAAAACGGTTCAGGGAGCTGAACGGAAAGAAATTTCTTATCTTTACCGAACAGGTGGAATATAAAAGACTGATAGATGCCCTTTATTATCTTCCCATCATCTCTGCTCCGGGTTTTAATTGTGTGAGTATCATGAAAGAAAAGGAGTCCTTTTATAACTATAAAAAATATTTGACCTCTGCCTGTTATTTTGAGACACTTTTTGAATGTATTAATGCCTTGTATTTTCCATATCAATTCGGTTTTAACAGGGCTTCCCATTTTGTTCTTCCCTTTAGTTTTGATATGCTGGAACACTATTGCGCAGACGACCACAGTCCTCTTTCTCACTTTTATAAAGAACGTTTCAAAAACATCGGGGAAATGAATAATGTGATTGCCGGAATCTCAATCTCTTTTATTTCCCAGATTCCCGAGGCTTTATATCTTGCCAGGTTTTTAAAACAGATACGGCCGGAACTCTTTATTGTTCTCGGGGGTTCGTGCATCGGTCAGGTGATCCGGAACCTTTCCCCGGATTTACGAAAGAGAGTATTTGATTTTTGTGATGCCCTTTGTTACGCCGAAGGCGAGGAAACCCTGGCGGCGTTAGCACTGGCCGCGCCGAAGCTTAAAACCCTGCGCCAAACAGGCGACGGCTATAAAATGTTTGATAGTATTCCCAACTTGTATGTTTACAATAGAAGAAAAGAGGAAATCCATTCCGGGCCTTTTGTCCTCCATGACTTGAGGGGAGGATGCTTGCCGGATTATTCAGACCTGGATTTGGATCTGTATCTTGCCCCGGAACGTCTCCTTCTCTATTCCCCCACAAGAAATTGTTACTGGAACAAATGTTCATTTTGTACCTACGGATTCAGTTTTGATGAAAAAAACACCTATCGTGAAGTCCCTGCACGGATCGCTGCCGGGGAATTACAATCCCTCAAAGAACAGTATGGTGCGGATCATTTTTATCTCTCCTGTGATGTCCTTGCCCCGAAGTATGCGGAAAAACTTGCCCGGGAGCTCATATCCCGGAAAGCCGGAATTCTTTGGTCCGGGGATTTCAGGCTTGAAAACTATTATACCCCCGAAGTTTGTAAAATCCTCTACGCCTCGGGTCTCCGTTCGGTTGCCTTCGGTGTGGAAAGCGGTTCGGCACATATGCTTCATGTTATTAATAAAGGGATCAGTGTCGAACAGATCAGGCAGGTAAATTCTCATTTTCATGATACAAAAATCGCGACCCAATGGATGACCTTTACCTATCATCCCGGGGAAACCGTGGATGATGCAATAGAAACCCTCTCCCTGATTAAAGAAGAGGCGGATAAGATAGATCTGTTTATTACCGGTGAATTCCAGCTTGTTCCCGGTTCCAGGATCGCTCACTCTCCCAAACTCTACGGAATCACAAAAATATATTTTACCGAAGGGGATGATCTCCGGCTTTTCCCGCTTTTTAAAGGGAGTACCATCAATGCGTCATGGACCAGGCGGGAAGATATTGATGATTCAATCGACTGGCTCGCTGAAAAATATGCTCTTTCTCATTATCCCTGGGCAGGGGCGATCTCTACACATCACACCTTTCTTTTTTTCTGTCATTATGGTCAAAATGTATTTAAGAGATTTGCAAAGGAGAAACAGAATTTTTTTCCTCCCGAGGGGGGAAAACTAAATATAAAAGATCGGATAAGGTTTGCTCTACCCGTGATCGAAAAAAATGAGCAGAGGTTTTATACGGAATTTGTTCGGAAGGCGATTGCCCCCGGAGACAACGATTATAGCCTTTCAGAGAGATTCCTTTTTATGTGTAATGAAAAAATAAAAAGAATTTTTCCCCGTAAAAAGTCCGGATTTCTTTAAAAAATATAGATATCTATCCGGGATAATTGTGAAAATACTCCAAGTGTAAACTCCTGTCCTTGGGAAGGAACTTAAATGGGGAAAACAGAGGTTGAGTAGGTATGCGGCTGTTTATGGAAAATAATTCGGTTTTTACCGGGGAAAAACTGCCAGGTGACCGTTTATAATAATAATTATTCACCCTTCTGGGTATTCAGAGTATAAAATTTTACCAAACAAAACATCACACCCATAACATCACCCCCCCCAATCCATCACCATATTAACTGTTTTTCTTACAAAATTCAACTTGCTAAAACATACCTTTACTGCTACACTCTTTTTTTAATCTAAACAAAATTCATTAAGGAGTACTTTTATGTATAAAAAAGTAATAATAATCCTGGCGGTTTTTCTCTGTTTCTTTGCCGCCAATTGTGATCCGGAGCTCACTCCCGAACCATCACCGGAACCGACACCAGCCCAGGAGCTTCAGTCAGGTATCGTTAACATCACAATTCATGAAAATTGTGAAAGACTCCCTCTTGGTA
Source organism: Spirochaetales bacterium (assembly GCA_016934975.1). Lineage (GTDB taxonomy): Bacteria > Spirochaetota > Spirochaetia > SZUA-6 > JAFGRV01 > JAFGRV01. Next base: position 9,864 of record JAFGRV010000358.1, read on the forward strand.
CCGGGGCTTCCATTGTTCTTGAAACCTTTCAGGTCGAGAAAAAAGCAGCAGATACGGTTTTTCTAATAGAAGGCACAATCAGTGGATTTGGAAATCATGCCGGTAGTATGCCCCAAGGATGGAAGTATGGAGACGGAGACGAAGTCATCGCTCAAAGTCTTATGTATGATGAAAATAACAATAGCAGAATATTTACGACAACGGCGGTTATCCGTGATCACACGGAAACCGGATTACAGATCATGACTTTCCGGTATTTTGCCGCAGATGGGACTGTCGGAAGCCGGCCATTTAATGTTTATAATCCCAACAGTATAGATGACGCAAGACTCGCTCAGACATGTTCCCGCTATATTATTTGGGAGATACGGTTATAAAATCGGAATCTTTTTCGATGACCTTGGATTATATACGATTTTTTATTAAAAATATACATTAAGGAAATAGACTGATTGTGTTGTTTATCACATCAGCATCAAAACGATATCCATGACCGGGTATTACAATATTGTATGATAGATTTCTTAAACTCATAATGGCTGTTTTCCATGTTTCGAGATTTGCATCCTCAATATTTCCCAATGTATTATCACATCGTATCATACATCCTCCAAATAATAATTTTTTCTGTGGGAAATAGACGGCAACATTATCCGGTGCATGTGTTTCTCCGGGATAAATAACTTCAACTTTTTCATTTCCAATGGTAAGAGAAAGACCTTCTTTTAAATCAAATAAATGGTCAGGAGGAATATAAGGAATTACTTTATGTTTATCAGAATAGTCTTTATTACCAGGACCGGTCAACCATGATAAAATTAAATTCCTTGTTTGTTCTCCCCGTTCGGCGAGTAACCGGGCAGTCTTTGTTGAACCATAAACAGGAATTTTTCGATGAATTAATACCTCGTTCCCGCCAAGATTATCAACATGATAACCTGTATTTATTTCTACAATATTTTTATTCCCGAATGTGTTTTCAATCCAATCTAAAACCTGATCTGTAGCCTCCGGTGTGTATGGTGTATCAACAAATACCACATCATCAGTACCAATCAGTACCAATAAAGAATTCCCTGGCCAGGGGAATTTATGTATTACAATGTATATTTCTTTCGTGAGTTCCCTGATTTCCAAATCTTTATCAAGAGTAATAATACTGGAATCAGCAAAAATATATGTTGGCAAGATAAAGAAAGAGAACATAACGGAAAGAATCATTAAAAAAATATTATTTTTATGAGATGACAATATCATAGCAACACTCCCTGAATATATATTTTGATTCGTGTTATTCGATTTTTTCTTTCTATCACCAAACAAACCTTAAAATTCCATGCCCGATAAAAACTCTAATTCCCCTAACGCCGTCTCATACTCATATTTTGCCCACACATACTCAAGCTCTGCGGTAAAAAGGAGAATCCTCGCACCCCGCTCCTCACTCCTGGTAATCAGATCATTGTCGTAGGAAACTTTCGCGTTTTTATACTGCTCTTTTATCTCTTCGAACTTTGCTTCTTTTTCCCGGGCTGCATAGTATTTCACCCTCACTTCCTGAATCCCTTTACGGATGGACAGGACCAGGCCTTTTTCCATCTGCTTCAGTCCCGTTTCTGCCATATGCCGTGTGTTCTTTGCTTCCTTGATTTTTAACCCTGATTTTCCCCCGTCGAAAAGTTTCACCTCCGTCCCCAGTGTAAATGTAATGTTGTGATCCCAGGAATCGTTCCAATCGGCATCGATAAAAGGAATCTTGCCCCCGGATATGTCAAAAGAAATAATAAATGAAAAATCCGGGCGGAACAGATCGCTTCCTTTTTCGATGTTCAGATAGGTTATGGCCTGGTCCAGTTTTTTTTGCATAATCGTGAGATCCCGGGAATTATGAAGTGTCCGGGTTTTCACCTCTTCTTCATCAATCCCCGGCAGTGTTGTTCGGAACCCCGTCGTCAGCGTGAGTTCTTTTGTCTCAAGGCCGGTATAAAACAGGAGTGCTTCGATCCCGCTTGTATATGATTCCGCCGCTTCAATATATTTGGATTCCATGGACGCGACATTGGATCGTGCTTCCAGAACTTTTTGGAGGTTGATGCGTCCCTGGTCGTAGGATTTTTCCCTGTCACTCAAAATTTCTCCCATTACTTCTTTCGCTTTTTTTATGACCG